>JBAUOX010001012.1:0-8119 GCA_049579985.1 Isosphaeraceae bacterium
GGCTGGGATGGACCTCAGACCCACCCGACGCGCCCGCGAGGGGACCGCTTGGGCCGCCACCCCGCGCCGCAGACGAAGACCCGCGCGGGCGCGTCGGGTGGGTAGGGCCCGTGCGCCACCCGAGCGGAAACCGCTCTAGGCCACCCGAAGGCGATTTGGAAAAGGTTGGCGGCGGATGTCAAAGTGCGTCACGGCAATGTTGTTACAGCGCGAGGTTTGCTGGTCGTGCTAACCAGTCACATGATAAATACGAAGTTATTTATAATATGTACGTTTCTTGATGGAAGATTCAGATCAGGTGGTCAGGTCCCCTCTTCGTGCGAGCCAGCGCCACTCGCGGTTCAACCAGCGGTACATCCGATAGATGGCCAGGATGATCAGAATGACCACCGCCGATTTGAAGGCAGGGCTTGAGGTGATACCGGACTGCTTGGCCCCCACCGGAACCAGGCCAGCCTCGTGGGGAGCGCCCTCGACCCGCGTCCAGGAGTCCTCGACGCCGCTCTCGGTGCTCGAGCCTTCCGCGACCCGGGTTTCGAACCAGCGGGCGATCGCTGAACCGAGACGGCCGAGCTTACTCTCGTTGAGCTGGAGTGGCCCCCCGTGGGCGAGGTCATGGAGCACCGAGTCCGCGACCATCGCACGATCGGTCGGCGCGGCGGCCACGACGTCGAACTCGACACGGGGCGATCCATCCGAGGAGTAGCCGCCTCTCGGTCCGAATCGAGAACCGATTCCCTGCGGGATAAGGACATCCTGGGCGAAGACCATCGCCCCCGATTGGGACCCTAGGACGACCGTCGCAGGCTGATTCGCCTCGGGGGATGGCCGGCCAACGAGATCGGCGCCAAGGCCGGCACCCAATGCCGACGGCACTTGCTGTGAGGTCGTCGCGGACGGGAGTATCGGTATGGGCGTAGGTGTCGGTGTCGGTGTCGGTGTCGCAGCAATCGGTATGGGCGTGGGTGTCGATGTCGGAGCAACTGGAGTCAGGACTACGACCGGTGCGATGAGCCTCAGTGACAGCCCGGGGCCTTGCCCGATGCCGCTCTGCAGGATGGATTCCACCGAAATCGAAGGGGTCCCGAGGACCAAATGGGCGAGGACAGGCTGCGATCCATTGGCTGTCAGATGGAGTTCGTACATCCCTGGCGGCAAGGTTATGTCATTCGTGACGTCGACCCCATCGAGTTTGCCCGGATCAACCGGGATGGTCAAATCAGGATTGGCGCTGCTGATCGCGATCGCGAGCGAACCTCCGGAGTACTGGGTCGTGAGCTCGTAAATCGAGGGGAACGTGATGACGAAGCGATAACTGACCGAATCACCGGGGCTGAGTTGGGCGTCGACCGTCACCCCGTGGAGCGCGGCATCGGGGAAGAGAGAGCCAAGATCGTATGGGTCTTGGGGCGTACTGCTCGGCTTGACGGAGAAGGTCCCCAGGACACCGGCCGGTTGACCGGGTGCGACGGGCGAGAGTCCCGCCAGGTCGACCAGGCCGCCTTGCTCGGGCAAGCGGACGGTATAGTCGCCCGGAGGTAAGGGATCGTTGAAGAGGAATGAGACGCTGGCATCCGACTCGATGTAGTTCACCGCAGTCACCGGCCAGACATGCCCCCCTTGGTCGACGACTTCGATGGCATTGCTCAGGTAACTGGCGAGTCCACCGACTTGGTTGGGCAGGCGGATCGCCCCGGAGAACTCGAGGGACAGGCCGGTCGGGCTGGGATCGAGCGGGTCAGCCCGATCGACGGTGAGGCTCAGGAGTTGGGTCGGTGTATCCTCCGGATCGGCGACCATGTCGAGCGTGTACGGGCCTCCGGGCTGGGTCTGCTCGACCGAGCCGGGGGTCGCCGTGGCCGGATCGTAGCCGAGGGGGGTGCCGGGGATGTTCCCCTCGCCCGAGACACCGATGTAATAGACCCCGGGATCGACGCCAGCGAACAGGTAGGGGTCGTTCGGGTAGTCGCTCCGGCCCAGCTCGTCGGCGGCGATCAGGTTACCCTGGGCGTCGAAGAGGGCCAGGGCTGAGGCGAGCGTGCCGCCGTTGCGCTGGGCCGTGACCTCCAGGCCGAGCCTCCAGAAATGGCCCGCGGGCAGGGTAATCTTGTACAGATTCACAGCCTCGGGGTCCGTCTGGAAGTCGAGGACGCCCGGGGTCGAGGTCGGGGTCGATCCCGGGGTGCCCAGGTCGACCGCGTCGCCGAGCCCGACCCCCTTGGCCACGACCCAGAAGTCCCCGAGGGTCTGGTCGGTGCCATCGAGCCCCACGCCGTCGAGGCCTGCGATGGGGGAGTCCCCTTGCAGGATGGTCCGGTAGTGGCCGGGCGCGAGGACCTCGCCCGGCGTGAGCTCGATCTGGTTGTCACCCGGGCCGGGGGCCTCGGTCGCGTCGGAGAGCCACGTCAGGCTCCCATCACTGCCCACCTGATCCAGCTCGATGTCGCTGTTGCTGAGCGAGGTGGGGTCGATGGGGCGGTCGAATGTGACGATCACGTCGGCCGGCGCCTCGGTGAGATGGGCGTTCGGGATCGGGTCAATGGCGATGACGGAAAGGGAGAGCAGGTACCGCGATTCGAACCGTTCGAACCGGGGGAGCCACTGGCTGATGCGGTGGAGAGCGGGTCGGGTGAATCGGCTCATGAGAAAGCACTCGCCGAGGATTTCAGGGGCCACGTGGGGGTGATCACCTGACGATCCCGCAGAAGATCGCGATCAAGACCTCGGGAAAGCGGGCGGGCGGGCCCGCTCTCCGAGGGTAGTCCCCCGGCGAACGGCGGGCGCCTCTCGAGCAGGCTGTCGGATCGCCAGCCCGCGAGCGCGGCATCGACGGCCCGTCGGCGCGCGGCTTCGACCCGCCTCGGTCCCTCATCGCGATGAGGGAGCATCGCCTCGACCCTCCCCTGGTTGGGGTCGGCACCGATGTGGACGGCCGTTGGGATCATCGTCGTCTCGGAGGAATCGTCTGGGGTGTTGGCATGACGATTCTTCTGATGATGCGCGTGGGGTTGCGTGTCGCCCGCGCCCTTGTGGGAATGGTGGCCATAGCTCGCCGGGTTGCCGGCCCCCATCGTATCGCCATAACCCGAGAGGGTGCCGTAGACGATGAGGAAGATCCCATCGGCGTCGCCGAGAAGGCCGAGGAGTGCATTCAAGATGCCCCCGTAAGGGGTGAATTGACCTCCAATCATCCACCCCGTTCCCTCCGGGGTTGTGGAAGGATCCTGGGAGGGCTGAGCCGCCACGACCGTGGAAGGCGGCGCGATGGCCGCCTGGGGGCTGGAGCCGAAGTTGACCAGCAGGCCATACGACCCGATGTCCCCCGCTCCCGAGGCGGCGGCCATCGCCTTGATGTACCAGGTCTGCCGCGGGGTCACGCCCGAAATGGTGACGCTGACCGTATCACCATAATTCGAGCCGGTCGCCAGGACCGCGCCCTGCAAATTCCCGTTGTAGACCGTGACCTTGGGGATGAGCGAGCTCAACCCGCTCGACTGCATCGTGACGACCATCTGTCCCGTGGTCGAGGCGGGGACGGTGACTTCGTACCAGTCAACATCGACATTGGTGCAGATGTCGAGGTTGGCCAGCGCGATCTGGCCGTTGCCATTGATGTCCGGCGTGATATTCAACGCAGAATTGTGGGATGTGTTGCTCCCGTCGGGCTGAGGAGTGCCGTAGATCGACTGGATGCCTGCCACATCGTCGGATGTCAGCGATCGGTCGGCGCCGTGGTAGCTGGCATACATGTCGGCTGTGTCGATCTGCGAGTGGGCCATGCCCAAGGCGTGGCCGAATTCGTGGATGGCGACGGTCAAGAGGTCGTAGGTGGTGCCGTTGGTCTGCCACGACTGGGCCGTGTTGAAGAAGATGTCGCCGGCATTGGTCCCGCCGTTGAACGGGGGGGGCAGGAAGGCGAACGCCAATTGCCCGAGGGACTGCGCCATGCCGCCGATTCGGACGTCGCCGAAGTTGGAGTCGCCCTGCTGATCGCCGCTGGAGCCGATCGGTGCGCCGTCGTCGGGGACCTGGACGAGGTCGATGTTGGTCACCGCCTCCCAGATGGCGGCCGCCTTCTCGATCTGCTGCTGCCAGCCCGGCAGGGAGCCGAGCTTCTGCTGCAGGTTGCTGGGGGTGCCTCCGATGCTGGTGCCATCAGGAACGATGCTGTAGGTGATCCGGACGGGGTAGGTCCACATGCCCCCGGTGGTCGAGTAGAGCAGCATCCGGTCCTCCAGACGATCGAAGCTTGGGCGGGTGGCCCGGACATGAGTCGGGCGGGGAGTTCCATGATGTCGCGGTTGAAAAGTGCTCACGGGAACCTCCTGATCATCTGGATTGTTGTGGGGCTGGCAAGACCCTCATCGGGACTCCAGATTAAGTCAAATCCCCGCGCCGCATCCGCCAAGAAACGTATGGCTCACGTGCTCGGATTGATAACGACCTTTGCTCCGAGGAGTGCACGTGGGAACTCCTGCCTCACCGTCTTGATCTTACATGATAACTCAAAAATGATAATATGATGATCATAATACCCGGCCGTGTCCCGGATTCATTGCACCGTCTTGATTTCAAAGGATCCCCCGCGATGGCGCAGAATTGGCGCTCGGGCCAGAAGTTGTTGAACCTGAGCGGCTTAATTGACACCCGTTAAAAAGCAGCATGAGTCGTCAATATCACCTTGGCAGCGATGCAGGCAACCCTTATGCATGCCATATTAGCCATCGAATGTCAACTATCGCAAGGAGCGGGTGGATTTGGAGCCTTCTATCGGACGTGACCGGCAGAGTGGGCGTCAAAATAGAGTGGTAGAGCGGAACAGGTAAGGCTGTTGCTCGCAAGATAAATAGCCAGATCGATCAATTGTGCACGCAGGATTGCAGGTCAAGAATGGCAATGGTTTTTCCAGCGCTGAACCTCGCATAAGCGGCCCGATGCTTTCCTCTTCCTCAATCACTGGGATGGTCCGATGATGGCATGCGACACAACCTCTCTGCTCGACCCACTTCTTGAGCCGGGCCGCACGATTGGCCGGCTTCGAGGAAGGACGCCCGCGAGCCGGCTCGGGGCCTTCTTCGCGGACAATCCCTTGCGGACCTTGACCACGGCGCTGAGGACGGCCTTGGTCAACTCGGCCACCACGCTGAACGTGCTGACCTGGTCAAGCACCGTGCCCAAGACCCGGATGATCCCGCCAAAGGTGCCAACTGGCGGCGCGGTAGGGCAGTCCGTCCGCGACGACCAGCTACGCGGCCAGATCGACGACGGGGTGGGTGTCGTGGCTGCCGGGCGGGGCCAGGTCGGTCGTGTCGACGTTGGCGTTATTGCGCACTTCAAGCAGCGATGCTGCGAGTAGGTCAGGTGGACGACAAGGGGCCGCCGGGAGACGAAATCGCCGAGGTCGTGGAGCGAGCGCCGGACCTGGTGATCCCGGTAGGCGCTGCGTCCGCAACGGGGGCGGGGTCACCGTTTGTAGTTCCGGCCGCGCCGGCGGGTCTTGGGCGCGGGGAGATCTTCGATACGGAGGATGCCTACGGTCGGGTCGCGGCGGTCTTCTCCGGGTCCTGCCACGGGCACTGACTCGTGGAAGAGCGATTCCCACCAAGAGATTTTGGCAAATCCGCTCGATCGATTCGCGTCAGATCCCGGCAACGATGCGCCAGTCGAAATATTTTTTTTTGGCGGATGAGTTGGGAGTATTTGACTCCTATATTATGTTAACAGCTGGCGGCTGAGGATCTCTGTGAGCGGGTGACACGCCCCGTTGGTCGTCCTATCAGGTTGGGGGCAAATTGTCCTCGTGGGATCGTCCCAAAGGGGGGGAAATTTCCCCGTTTTCAGGCTGACACAGTGACGCCTTTCGGCGGACGCTCGGTGACGGGAGTCGCTTACATAGAAGAGCTTAACCGCGCCGAAACCTCGGCGTTTTGATCGACCAAAAGTGTTAAGTTCCAGAAAGGGCGTTTGGGACGATCCCGAAAATTTTTTCTTAAAGCCATATATAGCGGTTGCCATCGTGGCACACTGCATGGTATAAGCCTAGGATGTGTGCTATCCCGCATGACCCAACAAGACGTCTTGCTGTCGCGCCGTTCCACCTAACAGGGGGAAGCGACATGGAGTTCAGGATGGGCACTTCCGAATCGTTGCAAGCCGGATCACCGGCTGAGGGCCTCGACCTCACTGAGGTTCTCCGATCAAGAGATGCCCCATTCGTCGTCGTGGGGGTTGGCGCCTCGGCCGGGGGCCTGGAGGCACTCAGCGACCTGCTCGCGAACCTGCCGGAGAAAACCGGCATGGCCGTTGTGGTGGTGCAGCACCTCGACCCCCAACACGAGAGCAGGCTGAGCAACTTGCTGTCCAGGGTCACCCACCTGCCCGTCCTGGAGGCGACGCAAGACCTGGCCGTCCAGCCCGACCATGTTTACGTCATTCCCAGGAATATGACGATGACGATCGCCCAGGGCGTCTTGCAGCTCGCGCCCCGCGGCGGGGTTCGCGGCACGCACCTGCCGATCGACCTGTTCCTGAAGTCGCTGGCCGAGGACCGGCAGTCCGCCGCGATCGGCGTGATCCTGTCCGGCACGGGCTCCGACGGCACGCTCGGAATGGAGGAAATCAAGGCCGCGGGCGGCATCACCTTCGCCCAGGACGAGGCCTCCTCCAAGTACTCCGGCATGCCTCAGAGCGCGGCGAGGAGCGGCTGTGTCGATCTCGTCCTGCCGCCGGATCAGATCGCCCGCGAACTGGCACGGATCGGCCAGCACTCCTACGTGGCCCCCGACCAGGCCGCCCAGGCAGGGACCGGGCCGAGCGCCGAGGACGACGTCCACTTCAGGAAGATCCTGGCAATCTTGCGGGCCGCGTTCCGCGTCGACTTCAGCGCCTATCGAGAGACGACCGTCAGGCGGCGGATCCTGCGCCGCATGGTGCTCCAAACCAAGGACAACCTGGCGGAATACATTGAGTATCTGAGAAAGGACCCCTCCGAGGTCGAGGCGCTTTATCAGGACATCCTCATCAACGTGACCAGTTTTTTCCGGGAACCGCAGACCTTCGAGGTCCTCAAGGAGAGCGTCTTTCCCGAGATCCTGAAGACCAAGAGCCAGGACACGCCGATCCGCGTCTGGGTGCCGGGCTGCTCGACGGGCCAGGAAGCCTACTCCCTGGCGATCGCGCTCGTGGAATTCCTGGAGCAGCAGCCCGTCCGACCGCCGATCCAGATCTTCGCCACCGACATCAGCGAGGCCGTCTCGCTGGTGAAGGCGCGGGAGGGTGTCTATCCCGAGAACATCGAGGCGGAGGTGTCGCCGGAACGGCTCCGCCGCTTCTTCACGAAAGAGCAGGAAACCTATCGGATCAGCAAGTCGATTCGAGACATGTGCGCCTTCGCCAAGCAAAACGTGGCGGCGGACCCGCCCTTCTCCCACCTGGACCTGATCAGTTGCCGCAACGTGCTGATCTATCTCACCCCGGTGGTCCAGAAGCGGGTCATCCCGACTTTCCACTACGCCTTGAATCCGTCCGGGTTCCTCTTGCTGGGGGCCTCGGAGACGGTCGGTTCGTTCGCCGGCCTGTTCGGCGTGGTGGACCCGAAGTTCCGCATCTACGCCAAGAAGGCGGCGGGGCTGCGGCAGTACCCGCACTTCCACGGCGAGGACACCTACGCGAGGGAGTCCGCCGACACCCAGGCCACCCCGCTGTCGGTCTCGTCGGCGGACTGGCAGCGTGAGGCCGACCGCGTCGTGCTGAGGGAGTACAGCCCCGCCGGCGTGCTGGTCAACGACGACCTCGACATCCTCCAGTTCCGTGGTCAGACCGGAGATTACCTGGCGCCTCCCCCGGGGGAGCCGAGCCATAACCTCCTGAATATGGCCCGCGAGGGCTTGTTGCTGGAACTCCGCGACGCCCTGAACGAGTGCCGGCAGGGGAACACCCCCGTGCGGCGGACCGGGGTCCAGATCCGTGCTCAGGGGGCGATCCACGAGACCGACCTTCGGGTCCTTCCGGTGAAGCTGCCCGGCTCCGCCCAACGCTGCCACCTGGTGTTGTTCGAGGAGCCCAGGCACGAGCCGGCGGCCGTGTCGGGGTCTGCCGCCGACGCGACCGGACCCAGCAG
>JBAUOX010001013.1:0-2184 GCA_049579985.1 Isosphaeraceae bacterium
GTCGCCCCTTCGCGGGGGCGTGGATTGAAACTTCGCCAGGGTGTGGCAGTGCACAGAGCACGGTCTGTCGCCCCTTCGCGGGGGCGTGGATTGAAACCTCGACCATCAGGTCGAACGGCCTCTGCTCTTGCGTCGCCCCTTCGCGGGGGCGTGGATTGAAACTCGCAGTCCGCCCTCGGACTGCGCGGCAAGTGGACGGTCGCCCCTTCGCGGGGGCGTGGATTGAAACATGGGCCTGTTCGTGAAGGGGGTATCAGGCAACCGTCGCCCCTTCGCGGGGGCGTGGATTGAAACTTTGGAGGGACTAGCAGATGATGCCAGACTACTGGTCGCCCCTTCGCGGGGGCGTGGATTGAAACTCCGCCGGCGTGAATCTCGAGCACCGCGCGATAGGTCGCCCCTTCGCGGGGGCGTGGATTGAAACCATCCGCGGCTCGGGTCGTACCGCTCGAACGCTCGGTCGCCCCTTCGCGGGGGCGTGGATTGAAACCACCGCGACACCAGGTGGATCACCGCAGAGCAGGCGCGTCGCCCCTTCGCGGGGGCGTGGATTGAAACCCCATAACTGAGCGAGGATGGACAGATGATTTCGGTCGCCCCTTCGCGGGGGCGTGGATTGAAACGCTCTCGCGGCTGATCGCACGCGCGATCGATTTCTGTCGCCCCTTCGCGGGGGCGTGGATTGAAACCTCCCAAGCTTGTTTGGCGAGCCTACTTTCATCGCGCGTCGCCCCTTCGCGGGGGCGCGTTCCAAGGGGGTGTCAGACTTGGTTTGTGCTTTTTTTGCGGCTTCGCGAGGTCGGGCCGTTTTCCGGTTCTCGCGGCGACGCCTGGACCGGTTAGGCCAGGCACTATCGACCAGGACAAACAGGGGGAATGAGGCACCAGGGCGACTTGGCGCGTCAAGTCCAGGCCACGCAACCGCGACCGAGCTCGTTTGTACAGGCAGGAACTACGACCTGGGCGAGGAAGCAGGTGAGGCTGGGAAGCCTGACCCACGCCCGCCGTCGGGCTCGGAACAGCGACGATTGACGGCTCCCCCTTTCTTAGATTGCGCCGGAATTTGGCTTTTGATTGCGCTGTCACCAACTTTGTCAAAAAAAAGAGACTTCTCGCTGAACACCACCCGGAAATTCGGCTCGCGCTGATCCAGCTCCGCGGCTTGAGTCGTCCTACATACTAACCCGAAGCGTGAGCGAGGGCGCTGGCGTCGCGCCGTGTTGATCGCGGTCAGAAACTGAGCCATTATCGCGGCCAGAATTGAGCCACCGGGGTGGTTGCGAGATGGAATTCTCGTGCAACTTTCCGCTGGACCTCGTCTCGACTTCACCGGCCCCTGCGGCCGCCTTGCTCCGGGCTCGGCTTTTCCTCTTGCATCCAGGGGATCTCACGATCGAGCTGCTTGCAAAGGGCAATGGCTGCCTCGAAGAGACTCAGTCCCGTCACTGATGCATACAGATCTAATTGATTTCATTTTGAACCGCAACCGAGGCATGTGTAGATATGCCTAGTCAGATCTGCTGAGAAGCTGCGGCTCGTTGGCGAGGTGGAATGATGGACCGGACACGGCCCGCGCACTTGATCCCTGGAGGTTTCGCAGGGGACGAAGCCGATGAGCTTGAGGACGTCGGCCAAAGGAATCCTGGCCCGGACTGTGGCAAAGTGAATGCCCGGCATGGCTGGAGTCTCAGGACAGAATCGCGAGGGATCATCAGGGCTGGGGCCGCTCAGGCAGGCTCCGATGGGAACAGAGAAGAGGAACCCGTAGTTCTCTTTGGAGTGACTGGTGGAGTTCGCATAGCTCTGATTATAAGTTTTAGATAATAACTGACATGATATATAACAATGTGATGTTATAACAGAATGAGGGGAGAGCCATTTCCGCGATTTCGAATCCTGCGGTTGCAGCCGGCAACTCGGATCTCCGCGACGGTTGCCGGCCGGCAACTCGGATCGACCTGAGTCCGATTGCAGACAATCAGACGGGGATATTCTTAGAACTCCACAGGCTGTCGTCAAGGAGATTGTTGGAGAAAACGCCGAAAAAATGGATCGAGAGAGCCACTGACCGCGATCAAGTGATCGCGGAATGGCTCAACTGGCTCTGCGATAATGGCTCAGTGTTTGGCCGCTGCTAACAGCGCCGCAACTGACTTGCGGCATCCCTCGCTCACGCTTCGGGTT
>JBAUOX010001014.1:0-5776 GCA_049579985.1 Isosphaeraceae bacterium
TTTGATGACTATGTGGGCCAGAACCGCGACCACGCCGAGGTCGATCCGAGCTGGGCGACAGAGCACCGTCGCAGGAGCGAAGTCACGTCGCGCGACTCCTTGTTCCATCTCTGCGCGATCGGCTCACGGCACGAGATGCTGGCATTCCAGCGACTGGTCCTCGATCGCCTGGACGGCTGTGTCCAGACGTTCGTCCAGCGCAGTCCGCGCTATCTGGGCACGATGTGCGAAATTCTTCGCCACGACGCCAGCAAGTGGACGGCCGTCCTGCACCTGGCGAACCTCTGGGATGTCGATCCGGCCGACATCTGTGCCGTCGGCGACGATGTCAACGATGTCGCGATGATCCGCAACGCCGGCTTGGGGGTGGCCATGGGCCATGCTCCCGCCGACGTTCTCGCGGCTGCCGACCTGGTCACAGGCGACCATGACGAAGACGGCGTCGCCATGCTTGTCGATGAGGTCCTGCTCCCGGGCTAATCGCCAATCGTCCATCCCTTTTGCGAGATCTCCGTTCCGCAGTACGCAGGAGTCAATAACTCGTGGCTCAACGCGATGATGAAAAATCGAAGGCGCAACCGTCGTGGGCCAGAACGGCCGGAGGCGCGCACGATCAGTTGCTCGAGGAGAACTGGCTGTTTCGTCTCAGCAAGGAACGGTTCGAGTCGCGGCATACGGGCCAGGTGCACGATTATTATGTGCTTGACCTGGCCGACGCGGTCCACGTTGTGGCCTTGACCCCGGATGGGGAGGTGCTTCTGGTCCGGCAGTTCCGGGCCGGTTCAGGCCGCGACAGCCTGGAGATCCCGGGGGGACTCGTTGATCCGGGTGAAGATCCCTGCACGGCGGGCGCCCGCGAGCTGCTCGAGGAAACAGGCTATGCGGGAGATCCTCCCGTGTTGCTCGGCACGCTCTGGTCGAATCCCTCGCTGCTGACCTCTCGGATCTCCACGATCGTGGTCCGGAACGCCCGGCTGGTCGCCGAACCGGATCCCGATCAGGACGAGGAATTGACGATCGAGCGAGTTCCCGCAGGCGAGATCCCGCGGATGATCCGTGAAGGCCAGATCGACCACGCGCTGGTGGTTGCGGGCCTGCTCTGGTGGCTGGGAACCAAGAGCCCGGGCTTCGTGAGCTGACCGGAAGGGCACGAGCGCGCACAACCCCGGACCGTGAAGCGTGCCGGACTACGGCCTGGAAGACGCTCTTTCGTCAGCGGTCTGGGTCGCATGGGTCAACGTCAATTCGCCTGCATCGGCGCATCAGCCTAGGGCCATCACGGCAAGGCATGTTCCAGCGTCAGCGATGTCGTGGTCCTCGTCGTCATTGAGTGAGGGAGATCCAGTTCAAAAAAGGCGCTGGAACACGCCGTGAGGTGCTTCGATGCAGGCCCGGTCAGCAATGGCCGGGCAACGGGATCTGTCAAAGTTCCGATAGTGGGAGCCGTTGAAGCCAAAACCGGAAACGGGACTGCGGCCGAGGCTGCTTACAAGCCCTAGCTTTAGCTATGGGCGACTTGACACGACTGATGGTCCAAAACGGTTGCTTTTCGGCCGTCGCTATGTTTCGATAGGACGCTCGAGTAGTGATCCGCCGACCGGACCCTCAGGAATGTATTGAGGAAAATTTGATGAGAAGCCTGATCTGCACAGCGAGCGTGATGTGCCTGCTGGTGATTGCCGGCGTCGTGAGCCGAGGCGCGAGTGACGAGACCCCGGCCACCATCGAAAAGATCATGGATACATTGCACAAGGGGAAAAAATCCACCTTGGCCGCGCTCAAGACGGCTTTGAAGAGTCAGTCGCCCGATTGGGCCGCGGTCCAGAAGGAAACCAAGACCTACAGCAAGCTCGCCGCCGACCTGCCCAAGAACGACCCGCCCAAGGGTGATCCGGCCTCGTTCAAGAAGCTGGCAAAGGCGTTCGCCGCCAATGCCAAGACGCTCAACGATGCCGCCCAGAAGGAAGACCTTGCCGCGGCCAATGCCGCAGTCCGCAAGCTCGTCGGCTCCTGCAATAGTTGCCACGACGCGCACAAGGAAGATTGACCGATCCATCGACACGCGGGCCCGTCGGCCATGGTCCGGAGGGCCCCGGCTGATGGATGCGAAATCTTCGGTGGACCCTCCCTCTGGCATGCTGCAACATTGGTCTTGACTGCCCTCTGACCCCGACTGCTCGATCCGCATGATGTCGCTCCCTGGGTTTGGGATAAAGGATGTGTCCCTCCCCCGTAGGTCGCCGCCCAGGAATATCCTCGACCTCGCATCCAGTCACGTGGCTCCTGGTTGGGTGAACCCGGATGCCGTCGGTAGAGTCGGACGACGGATCTCATCTCACGCGATCGGGGCATACCGGACGATTCCGGGGACCCGCTCGAAATCGGAGTCATTGCTGGCCAAACTTGTCAGCCTGTGGTAATGCATCACAGCCGCGATCGGGGCGTCACCGCTGAGGAGACCGTGTTGAAGGCTCAGGTCTGCGGCAAGGAGAACATGCTGTTGCGTGATCGGAATGACCTGAACTCCGATCCCGATGATCTCATCGAGCGCCTGGCGGAATCGCTGGAGTTTTACGATCTCGCCAGGATAGGGCGGAGGCGCTGAGCGATGTCGTCGTAAGGCCACCCGAAAGCGACACAGGCCTTCAACGTCATCAGCCGATGGGCGATCTCACTGAACATGGAGGTCGAAAGGTACGCCTCAAGTTCCTTGCGCCCGATCCGTTCGACCAGGTCCCGGCAGGGAGGCCCCAGGGTCGGATCGGCGGCGAAAGCGTAAACAAACACATTGGCGTCGATGAAAACGGATTCGCCCTCGGGTATATCCAGGAAGTTCATGGGTACTCCAGCACCCTCAACTCCGGGTCCTCCGCGATTCCGCGGAGGACTTCCGGATCACCCCTCCAAGGGATCAGACCATAACTGATTCGAGCCTGAGGGGCCTCTTCCCGGACCGTGATGATCGCCCTCTGATGCTCACGAAGGGGTAGCGGCTGCGCGGGCTTCAGGACGCCACCCTCATAGGTTGCCTCGACTTCCAGTGTCATGGTTTTGGTTCCCGAAGTTGTGGCGTGCGATGGTGGCTTCGTCACGCTCGTCGACATGATTCCACCTGGCAGGGGCCTCCTTGGGAATCGGTCCCATGCGTGGTTGGACACGGTCGCATCATTCGGCCTCGAGTACGAACGAGCGTTGGGCCCGGCCGGCCCTCTGAAAGACGAGGCCGGGTAGTGGCTGGGCGTGAACTGGCTGCGCGGCCTGCGGTCGACCCAGGAGGCGGTCGTGCGGCCGTCCCGTGCGTGCCGGTCCCCGAGGTGTGACAGACGTGGAAATCGTCCTCGACCGCGAGTCGGCCCGGCTCCCTCCAGATCCCAGGCGCGAGCGTTCTTGCTCAGAATGGTCGCGGTGCGTCCGGTAGGTCGGACACCCCCGGCCCAGTCCCTTCCGGCACCCCCTCGGCGGGACGACGGGGTCCCGATCAAGGATGCGAGGCGAGCGTCGACCGCTGGGGGTCCGGATCGAAGATCAGAGTCTCGGTGAGCCTCCTGGATTGACTCTGGCCCGCTCCAGCCCATGAACGTGTGGGTGGTCCTTTTTGCCAACGTGTGGGTGGCCCTTTTTGCCCGTCGCCACGCTGGGACTCGCTCGCCTCGAGCGGGACCAGGAATCCGGTGAGGTACCAACGTGACGGCGCTTGACTGAGGATCTCCGCTTCGAGGTCCGAGCCGTTCTCGGGGCCTACCAGGTCCAGTCGCAAGGCTTCGACAAGTTCGCTTCGGACATCGACGGGCTTCATCGCCACGTTCCTCCGGGTTCTGGTAAAAACGCTGTCACTTGTACTCAGGAATCTGCACGGGCAGGCCGACTCGCATGAAGAAGCGTGCGAACGCTTGAGAAAAGTGTTCCAGGTAGGGAGACTGCAACCTCCAGCGATCCCCCTGCTGGCCGGCGTGATTGGCGAGATAAGCGACCGGAAGGCTGTAAATCTCCGCGAAATCGACGACCAGGGCCAGCCGATTATTCTGGGGATCCTCGGGTGATCCCAGCAGATGAAGCCCTTCCACACGCCCCTTGCGAACCGATTCCCAGCGGCCTCTCTTCGTGAAGTCGGGATTAATACTCTCGAAGTGGTCCAGGCCGTAAATCGGACAGAGCGCGGCGAATTGGACCTTTGCGTTGGCGAGGTCGCAGCTCTGGGTGATGACGATCAGGTCGCGAATCTCAATCACGATCTTCGATTCCCCGATCGTCGGTTCGAAGTCGGGTCCGACCATCGGGAGCGCGCAGTCGGGCAGAAAATCTCCCTGTTCCAGATCAGAGCCAAAGGTCTTGAGCCAGATGTTCATCACTCAGTGAGATCGTCGAGAGAGAAGGGACGCGGTTCTCCCTTGCGAACTTCCACACACACGACGCGAACCACGTAAGACCGTTTGGGTGGGACGGACCGATAGGCGACCTCGCCCTGGAAGGTCTCCAGATCGTCCGATAAGCGAATCGATTCGGCGGACCGACGATGCCTCCACAGGTTGCCTAGCTGCCTCTGGATCTCGAGGCCCTCGGGTCCCTCGGCCGGGGAAAGATCGCGCCAGGGGTCATGGCTGGGCCACGAAAACGGCGACATTCCCGAGTCGGTTTGAATCACACTCATTGGATCAACCCCCGTGCTCGATCGGTGATGCACGCCTCGAATAGGAGGTTTTTGCGGATGTGCAAATCTTCAAAAAGTTTCCAGAGCGGCTCCTCTTCGGCCGGCACGGATTCCGCACGATACAAATCGAGATCAAGAACCACGGAACACACGCTCTCGGTTGTCGGGGGAATGATGGCTTGATTGATCAAGACTTCTCCGAGTAAATCGCGCTGGGGAATCCTGAGATGGAGAAACAACCCGGCCAGTTCATCGGGAAGCTCGGACGAGACCTCGGGATAAGTCCGGAAGTAATCCTTGAGCCTGAGCCGATCGCATGGGATGTCGAATCGGTTGATATAACGAACAGCGATACGCTGGACGGACGGCGATTGCATTCGGCCCCGATAGATTGTCCAAAGCCTGCGGGCCTCATCCCGGAAGGATTCCCAGCGGTCGTAAGGCGCGAGTCGGCTGATCGTGAAACCGTCCGTTCGCGCCTGCCAGATGACCTTCCCATCCGTGCTCGCATACCTCGTTCCGACTGGGCTTGACGACGCCGTCGCCGAGACATGCTCGCCCCATTGCAGGTACCCCGTTCCCATCAAGAGGGACTTCCGATCGGGATAGAGGCCCTTCTCGCCGTCTCCGACGGACTCTAGAGCGTCAGCGCATAATAGCCTGGACACCGGCTCGACCCGTATATCGATGATCGCCTCGGTGATCGGCGCGTTCTGATAGCGGCGAGACTCGCTCATGATCGCAACTCTAGCCGATTTCGATGAAACTCACCACGCGTTTCGTAACACATGCCGGTCACGTATCGAAGCGAGCTGGTCGTTGGGGCCGATCCTACTTCGCGGCCCGGCTCCTCCCCAATCCCGGTCCTCGATCTCAATCTTTCGCTTTTCTCCGCGCCGCCTGTCCCGCTCAGGCCATGTCGACATGATTCTACCTGGCAGGGGCCTCCTTGGGAATCGGTCCCATGCGTGGTTGGACACGGTCGCATCATAATTCGGCCTCGAGTACGAACGAGCGTTGGGCCCGGCCGGCCATCTGAAAGACGAGGCCGGGTGGCTGGGCGTGAACTGGCTGCGCGGCCTGCGCTCGACCCAGGAGGCGGTCGTGCGGCCGTCCCGTGCGTGCCGG
>JBAUOX010001015.1:0-11025 GCA_049579985.1 Isosphaeraceae bacterium
AGCATCCGGTCGGTCAAGTCGGGCATCTCGTCGGAGATGACAATCGTCGCCCCGGGGCGGCCCACGCGGATCATCTCCCGCAACGCACCTTCCGGGTCGTTAAAGTAATTGAAGGCTCCGATGCTCAGCACAGCATCGAACCGTGCGTCGTGAAAAGGCAGCGTCTCGGCCTCGCACTGGACCAGCCGAACCGGGGCCCCGGCCACGCGAGCACGGCACGCCTGAAGCTGGGACCAGGAGACGTCGATGCCCACCACCTGCCAGTCGGCCGGCATCCATGGAAGGTAGACGCCGTCGCCCACGGCCACGTCGAGCAGGTTCAGCCCCGGCTGCCGCGGCAGGTGCCTGAGAACCTGGTTGCGCGCTCGGCGCTCGCCTCCATTGCACACCCAGGTGACTTTCTCCCAGAAGCGGAACTTGGGCCAGAGCGCGCTGTCGTAGAACTCCTGGGCCACGCGATTGTTGTCATCTGCCTGCTCCTTGACAACCAGGATGCCATCCCGGATCGGGAACGTCGCGTCGCAGCCGGCACAGCTCAGCCTCGAAGGAGCCGGCACCAACCCGCCCGCGCACCGAGGGCAGCGCAGCACCTTGAGATGGTCCGACCAGGTAGTGGCCACCGTGAATTCCTTGGGGAGCGTGCTCATGGGCAGATCCTCGTCAAGAAAGACTCATCGTGCTTGGGGAGCGTTCGGGGTCCGGATGGTTCAGGCAATAGCCCAGGCGGTTCCAGATTGGCCGTCGAGCCGCGTCGGGCCAGACCTGGTCCGTGAGTGCGCGAAGATCGACGTCGTACTGCAAAACCATGTCGACAAACTCCGCGTCGAGCCCGAGCTGACGGAGCCAGAATTTGTCAAGAGCCGGCCGGCCGATCAGGTGGCCGATGCCCGCCCGGTGCATGCCGGGAGTCTCGTCGGCGACGACAACGGGGCCGGCCGCACGGGTGACCCGGCGCATCTCGCGCAAGGCCGCGGCATGATCTTCGTAGTAGGTGAAGCCGCCGATCGAGTAGCAGGCGTCGAACGTCGCATCCGGGAAGGGCAGACGCTCGGCCTCGGCCCAGGCCAACCGCCTTTTCATCCGGGGGAAGCGGTCGCGGCAAGCGAGGAGCTGCGTCCGCGCGATGTCCACCCCGTAGACTGTCCAGGATCGGGGAAGGAACCCGAGGTTCTCTCCGTCGCCGATGCCCACCTCCAGCACGCGCGCCTGGGAGCGATCTAGTGCCGAGAGGTGCCGGAGGATCGACATCCGCGCCCGCCCGGCGCCCCCTTGAAGCGTCAAGAACAACCGTTCCCACTTGCGAAAGCGGACCCAGCCCGGACCATCGTAGAAGCTCGCGACGATGCCGTTGCGTCCGCGCAGCGGGCCGATCGCCTGAGTGATGTCGTCGCGGGTTTCGTAAGCACGCTCGCAACCAGGGCAACGGTCATGTCCTCGAAGCGGCGTCCCGCACTCGATGCAGCACGCCAGCTCGCTGAGCGTCGGCTTGGCGGTCTCTGTCAGGCTCGGCGACATGATGGGCTCCCCTACCGGCTCGGTCCGATCAGAAATCCACGGCGAGGGCCTCGGGCCCGGCCCGGCGCATCAACCAGTCGAACAGGCGATCCGGCATAAGCTTGAGGATGGCCAGGCCCATCCGCATGGACCAGGGGAAGACACAGTTCCGCGGGCGCCGGAGGATGGCCCGCACAAGGTGTTTAGCGGCCTGTTCCGGCTCGATCATCTTGACTTTTCGCTTGTAGGGAACTCCTGTGCTCATCGCGGTGCGGACGAAGCCGGGGCATGCGGTCGTCACGGTGATGCCGCGTCGCGCCAGGCCGGGGCGCAGCGCCTCGAGGTAGGCGATCAAGGCGGCCTTGGAGGCCGAGTACGAGATCATCCAGGGGAAGCCGCGATAGCCCGCGAGGCTCGCGACACCGACGAGATGTCCTCGTCCCCGGTTGAGCATGCCGGGGAGCACGGCCTCAATCGACTCCGCGACCCCGAACATGTTGACCTCGAAGGTATGCCGCAGCGTGTCCAGCGCCAGGTCCGGCACCAAGGTGAGCGTTCCGAACCCCGCGCAGGCCACGAGCACGTCGACTGGCCCAAGCGCCGCCTCGATCTCCTTGACGGCCTGGCGGAGCGGCCATCGCCGGGAGACGTCGGCGGTCTCCGCGACGAACGTCGCACCCGCGTCCCGGAGTTCGTTTGCCAGTGACTCCAGGCCCGTCGAGTCGATGTCGATCAGGCCCAGGCGCACACCGCTGCGGGCCAGCTCCTGCGCGGTGGCGCGGCCAATGCCGTTGGCCGCGCCTGTGATCAAGACCAGGGGAAGCTCGCTCATCGGCAGACCTCACAGTTCTCGGCAGGCTGAAGAGACTCCAGGAACTCACGCACGGCCACGACGAACCCCTCGGGATTCTCCTCGGGGGCACGGTGCTGCGCATCGGGGATCCGTCGTCCCCGGCAATCCTGCAAGTGCTCGATCAGGTGTTCGGCCGTGGTCAGAAACGGCGAGTTCGCTCCGTAGAGCGCCAGGCAGGGCTGGTGCACGCCGGCGATCTGCTCGGCGGAGAGTCCATCGGCCAGCTTCGAATCCCGTCCGCAGGTCGTTCCGGCGAGCCGCAGCACGCGCTTCAACCCGGGCAAGCCGACGGCCTGCCGGAAGCGGAGCAGCCGCTCGTCGTCGAGGTGCCGCACTTGATCGAAGAAGGTCGTCAGATCGTACCAGGTATCCGACGAGAGGGTCACTCCCGCGTCTTCGGCCTGCCGGCGAAAGTTTTCCCAGTGCCCCCACCGGCTCACGTCTTCGAGGTGCCGCAAGGCCGGGAAATACGGGTCGGAGAGAACCAGGGCGTCGACCCGTTCCGCCGCGATCGCGGCGGCATGTACTGCGATCACGGCCCCGAAGCTGTGCCCCACCAGCCGCGCCCGCGCGATGCCCAGGACGTCGAGCAGGCCGATCAGGTCTCGGGCGTGGTCGAGCGACGTGTATCCCTCAGCAGGGGCGTCGGTGTAGCCGTGTCCGCGCAGGTCGTACGCCGTCACCCGATGGGTCTCCGCCAGCACAGGGATCGTCCGCGAGAGGAACCAGATGGACAGGTCGCCGGTCAGCCCATGGATCAGCACCACGTCGGGACCGGATCCCGCTTGCTGGACGTGGATGTTCAAGCCGTTCGCCGTGATTCGAGGCATGGTCTTTTCCGCTACAAGAGAAGAAACCCTGGCGGGATGCCCGTCAAAGGTGACGCTGGAGGAACGCGATCAGCTCGCTGATCTCCAGGTCGCGCAGGTCGCGCCTGCCCAGCTCGGCCAGGAGTTGATGGAAAGGGACCCGCCGCCCTGAGCGATTCTGGATCGCCTCGCCGAGCACGACGGCATCGATCGACCCCAATCCCAGGTCGGCGAAGAACCGCGTTGCGGGATCGATCGGTGTCACCGGGTCGACGCCCAGCGACTCGCGAAATACACACCGCAGATCGGCAAGGATCGCGGCCTCGGACGTGAGCGTGCTCATGGCTGCACTACCTCTTCCCCCAGGGTCCATGCCCAGATGTGATTTCCCCGTTTCGCCGTCCGGACCCGGATGGCCGCCCCGGCGAGGACCGGCGGCGCCAGTCCCCTGGCAGCTCGCAGCGCGACGGACACATCGCCCGTGTCGGCATCGGTCTCCACCACCTTGGCGACAGCCGGATCGGCCGCCGGGCCCAGCCCGCTCGCCTTGGCCGCCGCCTGCCTGGCCGCTTTGAACCGGGCGATCCACTCGCCGGGCGACGTCTCCGCCCCGGTTGGTAGCTCCAAACGTTCCTCCTCCGTGAGCGGGAGGGTATCGGTTCCCTCGGCACGCTCGAAGACGGGCTCGATGTCGATCCCAACGGGTGTACCGGGATTGCGAGCAGCCAGGGCGACGACGACGCCCTCGGTGTGTGCGATCGAGATCGCCGGCAGATCTTTGCGCTCCGGCCGCGCCAGGTCGTGCAGCCGGGGCGGCCTGCCCATGCCGCTGACGATCGCGAGATCGGCCGGGAACCGGGGCGGAGCTCCCGTGGCGAGCCAGAGGCGACGCGCGGCCTCCTTGGCCGCGATCCGGCCCCAGAGCCGGTGTGTGCGCCGGACCTCAGGGCCGTCCAGGGCGTGGCAGGCGGCCTGTTCTTCCGGGCAGAGCTGGATCTGCTCCAGGACATCTCTCCAGATCGGACGGGCCATGTCCCCCGGGGGAGCGAGCCAGACGGCGATGGCATCGCGCGATGCCATGCCAGGGAGCCGCAATTCCTCGCCGATGAGGACGGTATCGGGCGACCGGAACACATCGCGATAGCGCGTGGGCCAGTAAAACCGCCAGTCTTCCCAGTCGCGGATCTGGATCCAGACGCGGCCGTCGGGACGGACCAGCTCGGCATCAACGCACACGCGATGCCGTTGCACATCACGAACCTGGATCCGACATGCGACCCGTGTGTCCGTCTCGGGGGCCGCTCCATGGATCGACAGCCGGCCCATCCGGAGCGGGAAGATGACGTCGCCTTGCTCCAGGCATTCCAGGCCCCAGCATCCGAGCAGGTGGGTGAACGTGTCCAGGGCGATCGGGTTGGTGTGGAACGACGGCGGCTCGCCCCGCCCCAGGAGGCCGGCGAGCGGACGCACGGCGATCGTCCCCGAGATTCCCTCCCGGCTCACTGGCCCGACTTCGGTCAGGGCTTGCATGGGCGGGCCGTGGAACAGCCATTGCTCGCCGTACAGTCGCTCGGCCGTGAACTTGCTGGCGCGGGGATGAGCCGGATCGAACGCCGAGGCCGCGATTGGCTCGGGCGCCTGATCGGTGAACCGGACGGTGCCCTCATAGACCAGGCGTCCCTGGGCCGAGGCAAGGGATTCGTCTCCCTCAGAATGATGGAGGGTAACGCGAACGCGGCGAGGATCAGCCGCAGCGCACTCGCCACGGATGATCAGCACCCCGCCGCGACTGTACGGGACCCACCTGTGGGCGCGGACATCGAGCAGGCTCTCGAGCACGAGCCCGGGTGGGACGAGCAGGGCGCCAGCCTCGGCGAGAATCTCGGCCATCACGCTGAACGGCAAGACCGGCAGCCCTTTCCGCGACGGGTCCAAAGCCGAGACGCGACGGCCCCCCAGCGTATGGTTCTCCGCCACGGGATCGTCATCCCCGTCCAACGGCAGGTGGCTCACGATCCTTCGTCCCGGTTCCCATTCCCGAATTGTTCCGACCCAGGGGCCTGGCTGGGGACCGTCTCGCGATTCGCCGTAAACCGAACCGCGGGCGCCGAGCAAGTAGGCCTGCATGACCTCGTGCTGAGTGCTCAGGAAATCGTTCATCGAGCCCAGGAATTTGAGCATCGCCTCGTCTTCCTCCGGGCTCGGGTGTTCGGCGTCGTGAGCCGCCTCGAGCATTGCCTGCTCCGTCAAGCGCGGCTGAACCGGAGCGATCGAGAAGTCGGGCATCCCGCTCGGGAGCACGTTTCCAAGGCCGCTATGACGTCCATTTCCATTTGAACAGCCATTGATGTTGAGTTGTTCATTACGATTGACATGTCCATTATTCTCGTGGTGTAACCCGTGCGTGCAAGCCTCGGTTTCCCGATTGACGCACACCAGCTCGCGCGCGAGCTTCCGGCTGAGCTCAGGTGCCGGGCCGGATCGCTCGCGCAGGCGGGCGATGAGGGCGTCGGACAGTTTCAACTCTGGGAAGCCGAGCTCCAGACCCGGCAAGGACCTTGCCGGCGCGGAGGATGCGTCGAGGTCGATGCGCTGTGGCCTTCGTCGCGCGTAGAGGTACGTGGGATCGAGCGTCAGCCCATGAGCGAAGAGCGACGCCGCCAGGTGGTTGAGCTGGGCCGTCCCCGAGCGCCGGGGCAGGTTAGCGGCCACGGCGAATGCGGGCCGCCCGCGGAGGATGTCCTCGACATAGCCGCACAGGTTGCCTCGCGCCCCCACGTCGACGAAGACCCGCAATCCGTCCCGGTACATGGCCTCGATCGTGTCGCGAAAGTCGACCCGCTGCGTCCACTGCGCGACGGCGAGCCGGCGAATCTCGTCGGCAGATTCGGCCATGCGGCCGGCTGTTGAGCACGAGTAAATGGGCACCTGGGCGGCATGCAGCTCCAGGCTCCCGTAGAACGCGGCGAGCGGCTGGAGAACGGCCGAGAAGGCCGGCGTGTGGTAAGCACGCGCAAACGGGAGTTCTTCGCAGACCACGCCGTCCGCTCGGAGGTGGGCGACGACGCGGTCGACCTCGGCCGGAGGTCCCGCGAACACGACCTGGTGGGGACAGTTGTCGATCGCGACCACGACCGACTGGCCGGCCACCCGGCAGGCCGCCTCGGCCCGCTCGCGATCGGTCCCGGCAGCGACCAGGCGGGCGGAGGGGATCGCGTCTTTCGCTTCCAGCTCATGGAAGATCGCGGCGAGCCGGATCAACTCTCGCTCGAGCGCGTGCTCGGTCCGCAGCACGCCCGCGGCCGCAAGCGCAGGCAGCTCGCCGCTGCTGTGGCCGGCGACCGCGGCCGGACGCAATCCCAGTCTCGTCAGCACCTGGAAGATGGCCCACTGGGACGAGAGCACGGCGGTGACCGCGGTGTCGGCGGCCCATAGTGCCTCCGGGATCGACCCGGAGCTGCCGAAGAGGCGATGGCTCGGGGGCACCTCCTCGCCGGATTCGCGGGCGATCCGGTCCGCCGTGTCGAGCACGGCACGAAGCTCGGGGAAGTGCGGGCAGAGATCGGCCAGCATGCCGGGATACTGGGAGCCTTCGCCCGGGAAGAGAAACGCGAGCGTCCCCTCCCGGCCCAGGGGCTGCTCCCAGTAGTAGAGCCCGCGGGCATCCCGGACCTGCCGGCAAGAGGGCTCTCGGAGCCGGGGCTCGATTGCAGCCAGGTGCGCGGCCAGCTCGTCATGCGAAGCGGCCACGATGCCCAGCCGAGCTGCTCCTGCCGCAGCCGGGGATCTCGTATTGAGCGTGAAGGCGAGGTCCTTGAGCGAATGGCGAGTCCCGCCGTTCAATCGGTCGCGCAGCCAACCTACAAGGTCAGCGAGGCCGGCCCGATCGTCGGCCGCCAGGAGAAAGGCCTCCGTGTCCCACTCCAGGATCGCTCCGGGCGTGATCCCGTCGGCCGATGCGGCATGCTCCTCGAGCACGGCATGAGCGTTGATCCCGGCGAAGCCGAACGCGCTCACCCCTGCGCGACGAGGGTTCTGGGAATCGCCGGGAATCCACGGGCGAGCCGCGGGCAGGAGCTCCAGGCCGCTCGCGGCGAGCCGCGGGTCTGGGCGATCCGCACCGCGGGTCGGCGGGAGCAGCCGATGGTGGAGCGCCAGGGCCGTCTTGATCAGACCGGCAATGCCGGCAGCGGGCATCGCGTGACCGATCTGGGAAGAGACAGCGCCCAGGACGCGCGACCCGCCCTTCGGGGGCGGGAACACGCGTCGCAACGCGCGAAGCTCGGCTCGATCGGCCGCCGGCACCCCCAGCCCATGCCCCTCGATGAGCCCGACGGTCGCCGGATCGATCTCCGAGGCGTGATGGGCCCGCCGGATCGCGCGGGCATGGCCCTTGCTGCTCGGGGAGGTGAGGCCGCGGCTGCGCCCGTCGCCGGCCAGTCCAACGCCCTTCACCACGGCATAGATCCGATCGCCGGCACGCTCGGCGTCGCGCAGCCGCTTGAGGACCACGACGCCGACTCCCTCTCCGGGAATGAGGCCGTCCGCGTCGACCGAGAAAGGCCGCGCCGCGCCCGAGCGCGAGAGCACGCCGAGCTGGCTGAAGACGAGCGGGAAGTCGACGTCGGCCTCGACGTAGACGCCTCCCACCAGCGCCAGGTCGGCGCGACGTTCGATGAGAGCCCGACTCCCCAGCTCCAGGGCGACCAGCGACGAGGCGCTGGCGGCATCGACAACGAAGCTGGCGCCGTTCAAGTCGAGCCGATCGGCAAGCCTGCCGGCTGTTGCGTTGGTGAGCTGGCCGGGGATCGTCGCGGCCTCGAACGGGGGCAAGCTCGCCTTCAAGTCATGTCGGAGCAGCTCGAGGTCCTCGGCCGTCCATTCGGGATGGAGCGCGGCCAGCAGGCCCACGGTCTGGGCAACCATCCGACCGTGCTGGAGCCGGATCAGGTTCCCTCGGTTGAAGTAATTTCCCCTGCCGATGACGACCTCGACCCGCCCGCGGTCCAGGCGGCCCGGGGTCATGGCGGCGTCGGCCAGCGCGGCGCGGGCGGCATCAAGAACCAGGAACTGCTCGGGCTCACCCCCCGCGACCGCCAGCGGCATGATCCCGTGCGCGGCAGGGTCGAAAGGGACCGGCGTGTCCAGGTAGCCGCCGCGCCGGCAGGCCACGCGGTCGTTGGCGCGCGAGTCGGGATCGTAGAACGCCTCGAGCGGCCACCGCTCGGCGGGGACCTCGCGCGTCATGTCCCGGTTCGCCAGGATATTGGCCCAGAAGGCGAAGAGGTCCGGTGCGCCTGGGAACCGGCAGGACATGCCGACCAGGGCGATCTCGTAGGCCCGACCGCGCCTCATCGCAAAGCCTCCATGAGCCGAGGCGTCCGCTCCAGGGGCGCGTCCAGCGTCCCAAGGTCCCCCGCGAGGACGACCTCGACCTCGCCCTTACGCCCGCGCACCAGCTCGTTCACCAGGGCCGCCACGCCGACCTCGGGAGAGATCATCCCCAGTCCACGCGAACCGAGAAGATCCTCGAGATCGGAGACCATGCCGATTCCCGACCACGGCCCCCAGATCGGCGCGACGACGCGGCCGGGCCAGCGGCGATCGAGCCAGATCGCAAGCTTGTTCAGGGACTCATTGGCTGCGGCGTAATCCGACTGGCCCCGATTACCGAAGCGTCCCGCGATCGACGAGAAAAAGACCGAGAACCGGAGAGACTCGGGGCGAAGAAGTCGCGCAACGTTCAGTGCTCCGTCGAGCTTCGTGTCGAGCACGCGATCGAACGATTCCAGGGACTTGTCGCGGATCAGCTTATCGCGGATCAGCCCCGCCCCGTGAATCAACCCGACGGGTTCACCGAAGAGTCGACGCCAGCCGTTCACGACGACGCCGAGGCGGGCGAAATCGCGGACGTCGGCGTGGGCATACTCGACCCGCGAGCCGCAGGCCCGTAGCCGCTCGAGGTTCCGGCGGACCTCCCTTGCTCGCCGCAACGCCTTGTACGCCTGCTCGAGATCCATGGGCGAGACCGCTCGCCCCCCGCGTCGCAGCCGCTCAAAAAGTGCGGCCTTGAGCTCCGATGAGTCGGTCAGCACATCCAGCTCGGCGTCGTCCGAGGCGTCCGGGGGCGGGGTGGTGCCGATCAGGAGCAGAGTCGGCCGCCATCGCCGCGCCAGCTCAGCGGCGGCCAGCGACGTGATGCCGCGCGCGCCACCGGTGATGAGCACCGGCTCTCCCGGGGCGAGAGCCAATTCGTCCTGGCCAGCCTTCGCGGACAGGGGCGCGGGGGCTGTCCGCAGCCGGATGCGGCGGGCGCCAGCATAGCCAACCTCCGGCCAGGCGTCGTCGTGGAAAATCTCGGCCAGGATCCGCTCGGCCAGTCGCGGCGTCCTGTCGTTGACGTTCAAATCGATCACGCGGGTCCGCACCGAGATCCACTCGCGGGCGATCGTCTTGATCAGGCCCGCGATGGCCCCATGTCCCGGAAAGAAGTCGACCTCGGACCTCCCGGTGCTGGCGAATCGGCCTCCCATGGCCGTCGTGGCGATCAGGCAGGCGCCGCCGCGCTCGGCCGCGCGCTCGAGGTCGCCGCCCATCCCCTTCGCCAGCAGGAAGAGCCCCCGGACCTCGGGGCTCATCCGGTCGGCCCAGGCGGCCGCGTCGATCTCGGGAATGCGGGCCGACTGGAGTGGCAAGAGATGGGCCAATCCCACGAACGGTCCATCGCGTCGCGCCTGTCGAATCGCTTTGTCCACCGCGGCGGGGGATGTCCAGTCCAATCGCGAATCCGGGCCGCCGATCATGGCTGCCTGCCAGCCCCTGGACCTGATCGCCCCGGCCAGGGCCTCTGCGATCCCCCGGTCATCCTCGGTGATGAGCACCGTGCCGCCCGTCATCAAGCCGCTTTCCGCGCCTCCGAGCGGGGCCTCTACCGCCTCCAGGAGCAACCGGCGCGCGCCACCGTGGACCTTGCCGTTCCGCGTCCCGCCGGCCGCCGCCGGCTCAAGTGGCATGGGCGCGGGCGGATTCGGATTCGGAGCCGCGGCGGCTCCCGCACTGCCGATCGCCCGCTCGACGCGGTCGACGATGGCCGCGAGCGTCCGCGCGCTGACCAGTCGATCCATGGCCTCCGGATCCGACGCGTCGCCCAGTTGCGGGAAGGCATCACGAAGCTTGCCGAGGATCTCGACGCGTTTGATCGAATCGATCCCGAGCTCGGCCTCGAGATCGAGCTCGAGCCGGAGGACCTCTGGCGGATAGCCGGTTCGCTCTCGCACGATGCCGAGCAGCATCCTGGCGATCTCTTCGCGGCCGGCCGGAACAGGGGCTGGGGGTTTGCTCGTCGCCGCCGGGGAGACGGCTCCAGCCCCCCCATGAGAAGGAGGCCGCGGGGTATCAGCGGCTGCGCTCGCGGCAACTGGGGCCGACGGTTCCGTTGGGGCCGACGGCTCCGGGGGGGGCAGTGCACCGGCATGGCATGCCGGAAGGTCTGCGGGCCGTTGCTGCCTGCCGGAGAAATAGGCCAGCATCGTCGTGCGCTGGACTTCCAGAAACTTTTGCATCGTCTCCTGGAATGCCGCCAGGACGCGTTCGGGAGCTGCGGAGGAACGATCGGGGGAGGCTGCCGGGTTCATACCCGGCATGACCGGCATCGAGGCCGGAGCGGCTGGCATCTTTCCATTGCTCATATGGTCGCGTGTTGCTGGTGTTCGCATTGCGGCTTTGACCGGCGGATCCAGGTGGAACGGTGTGAGCGATGACTCGGGGGCCGGCAGCGCCGCGGCCTGGCCCAGCCGCCGGGGTTCGGGGGCGTCCAGCGGACGCGCGCGGCTGCCGTTGACCATCCAGGTCGAGGGACCTGGCGGGGGC
>JBAUOX010001016.1:0-2951 GCA_049579985.1 Isosphaeraceae bacterium
CGATCACTCAGCCCGTACCGTTGACGCTCCCGTCCCCGGGCGAAGTGTATCGATTCACCGTCGATCAGTATGACCGGATGGTGCGCGACGGCACCATCGATGAGGATGATCCGGTCGAGCTCCTGGACGGGATTGTAGTGCGGAAGCTGCCCAAGGGACCGAGACACGACGCCAGCTCCGCGCGGTGCCGGCGAGAGATCGAGCGGGCCCTCCCCGCCGGCTGGCATCTTCGGGTCGAGGGCTCGGTGCGAATCCCGGATTACAACGAGCCCGAACCGGACCTCTCCGTGGTCCGGGGCGAGAGCGACGATTACACCGATCACCATCCCGGCCCGGCGGATATCGCCTTGGTCGTCGAGGTTGCGGACAGCAGCCTGTCGCGGGACCGCGGCGAGAAGCGCGACAACTATGCCCGGGCCGGCATCCCCGTCTACTGGATCGTCAACCTGGTCGGCCGCCAGCTCGAGGTCAGTTCCAACCCGACCGGAGGCGCGCACCCTCCCGCCACGATCCTCGGAGAGACTGACTCCGCCGATCTGGTCATTGCCGGCCAGGTCGTCGGCCAAATCGCCGTGGCGAACCTCCTTCCCAAACGGTCCTGAACCCTCGCCTACGCTCCAGGGCAGGGGTCGCTAGAGGAAGTTGTTGTCCACGCACTTGCGACTGGGAAAGACCGATGGTCTGAGGTGTCGCTGGGCGTCTCGACGACGTCACCGAGAAGCACAAGCTGGTACTTCAAACCCCTTATCTATCCCGGACAATGGTGCCTGGCTAATTCTTCCTCCTGTATTTATCTCCATTGTCGCCAATAGATTGCGCGAATTGAAAACATGAACTTTAGTCGGATAGTGACTAGACGACTATTGACGACTCCAGGAGAGCCGGATATGGTTGAAAGACACCTGAGGATCACAACCGGCAAGCTGGGCTGGAATCATGGAAGTTGAGTTCGCCGATCCCGACCTTGACCGCTTGGAGACCGATCCAAAGTTCAACGCAGGATTCCCGCGGGAGATCGTGCGTGCTTACCGAAAGCTGATGCAGGTAATACGAAACGCGCCAGATGAGCGAGTCTTCTATGGGATGAAGGCGCTTCGTTTCGAAAAACTAAAAGGCCCTAGAGATCACCAACGATCCATGCGATTGAATAATCAATGGAGGCTGATTATTGAACTTCGGCCTTCAAGCCCGAAGAACGTCGTTGTCTTGATCGCAATCGAGGATTACCACTGAGAAGGGAGGGGGACGAACCATGAGCGACCGCATTCCGGCCGAAGTCTTCCCCCCGGGGGAGTTCATTCGGGACGAAATCGAAGCTCGCGGCTGGACTCAGGCGGAGCTTGCAAAGATCCTGGGGAGACCTCTCAAGACCGTGAGCGATATACTTCTGGGAAAGAGAAAAATCACGCCTGAGACTGCTCACGGCCTCGGAGAGGCGTTTGGCGTCGATCCTCAGTTCTGGCTGAACTTAGAGAGCGCCTATAAGCTATCCCTCGTGCGAACTCAGAAGGGGGATGTAGCGGCGCGCGCAAAGCTACGGGAGTGCTTGGAGCAAGAATCCTTTGAGCAGAAGCGGGAGGCAAAGATGCCTTGGGTGGAGGATCGAAGAGTCTATGTGAATACACAGGGCACGCAGACTGTAAAGGTCTGCTCCCCACGTAATATCCGAGGGGAATACGAAAAATACTATCGTATCCGCCCTCCGCTGACCATGACACAACGTCAGATGGAAGACGAGGTCTCTCGCTTCAACACACTTGCGGAACTGGAGGGCTGGCTGATGTCCGACCGCAGGGCGCGACGAGAGCGGGATAAGGAGGTCGCTCCGCCTTCTCGTGTCTCGGTGGACGTGGCCAAACCCTCTGTCGAGACACTACCGGCTCTGCCGGAACCTCGTACTGCCTTGCCAGCACCGGCATTTGAGATAACGCCAGGAGACGCAGAGTCTCAGTTGACGGGAGAAACTGAGGATACGCTTTCCGAGATCCTGGATCTCGTCAGCCCGTCGGTTTACTCTCCGGATACTGACGCCTGGCTGACGGAAGCCAAGATGATCGTGGAAGCGGCGATCGATAAAGTCGTTCGAGAGTTTGTGGAGAACCCTTACCTCCACCGTGTCGAGCATTCGATCCACGCCGAGCTTTTCGGCGCGATCACGGCGCAAGGCGATTTCTCGCAGCGCCACATTCTCGGTGACAACCTAGGCGTTACCCAGTTAGTCCACAAAGAGTGGCCAGAAACCACAGCTCGAGAGGGAAAGAGACGGGGAAACTTTGACTTGGCAGTGCTTTCCCCACATCTTCTGAAAGCATGCCAGGGAATCGACATGTTTCTGGAAGGAAGACTGCCAGCGCCAATCGTGCTCGAAATCGGCTTGGACTACGACGTCGAGCACTTGGCGTATGATGCCAAGAAGTTGATTAATAGTAAGCCCAAGTTTGGCTACTTGGTCCACCTCGTCCGCAATGTTCCCAGTGATGCGATGACGGAGCAAATCATCCTCGGTCTCGAGGCGAAGACGGGAATCCGAACCGCGTATGCGAGAGTCTCAGGGTCCCAGAAGGAGTACAAGCTGCTCAGCGAGAATAAGATCACAAAAGCGTAGATTCACTTAATATGGGTGATTATTAGTGTCGGTTCTTTTTTCAACGAAGAAAGAACCGACACCAGTAACCTCGTTTTGACCATTCTCTCGTCCTCACGGCACGATTCACGTCGATAGGATCTCGATCGCTCCCAGGCCGAGTTGCCCATGGGAAGGAGCGAATGGGGTCGACAGCCGGGGCGTGATTCGGGGATGTGCCGGTCGGATGTTGCAGACCGTAGCAGAAACGGGGACGCAGCTAGAACTGCAGCCCATAATGCCGTTGGACTTGCCGGTGAAAGTCCGGTCGTGGGAATTGACTGTTTACCCACGTAGTCATATTCGACGCTGACCTAGGGTGACCTGG
>JBAUOX010001017.1:0-1933 GCA_049579985.1 Isosphaeraceae bacterium
GGACGGGCCTCATCCTAACACCACGTTGGCCAAGGACGGGCTGTTATGCGGCGCTACGAGATCTCCGATGAGCCTTGGAATCGGATCGAACACCTGCTACCTGGTCGAGAAGGCGACCCCGGCGTCACGGCCAAGGAGAATCGCTGGTTCGTCAACGCTATGCTTGGGATCGCGAAAACCGGCGCTCCGTGGCGGGATCGGCCCGAACGCTTGGGGAACTGGAACAGCGTGTGGCGGCGGTTCGACCGCTGGGCCAGGAAGGGGGTTTGGGAGCGTCTCTTCCGGGAACTGCAGGACCCTGACCTGGAATGGCTGCGGCTCGAGAGCACCGTCATTCGCGCCCACCAGCATGCTGCGGGCGCCAAAAAAGGGGTGCCGAGGGAGGACCAGAACGAGAAGCGTTGGGCCGATCCCGGGGCGGTTTTTCCACGAAGATCCCCGTGTCCGTCAGGGGTTTGGGCCGGCCTGTGGAAATCCGATTGACTCCCGGGCCACCAGCGGATGTCACGCACGCCGAACCTCTCCTGGAGGGTTACTCCACCGCTATGCACACGTTTAACATTTCGCTTAAGTACCTCTGAAGGAATAGGTTATGTTGTAAGAACATAGTTGAATCCACTTCATATTCAGATTTATAGTGAGTTACAATTGTTTAGAGAGAGAGGCTGATTGTCAAAATGGGGTATATAGGTCAAGATGAAGATCATCTAGAATCACCAGGAACCCCATCTTGTGACAGCCTGCAAACATCCAATCCTATGCAAAGCAGTGGACTGGTACTCGTGTGCCGGGAGAGATTGTCAACCGACCCGACGAAGCATAGCCCGTCCCTTCCGTCGCCTTGACAACCGTCCATGCACCAAAAGCTTACGTGATGATTCCGGTAAGGACGCGACGGCCATGATCACGATGGTGCAAATGAGTGGCCTTGGCTTTCCTGTATCTGGGGATCCTCAAGGCGAAATCGACGAAATGCCGGAACTGCGAACGCTCCAGCCACGACTCATAGGCTTGGGCGATGGGACCCGAGAGGGCAGGGCTTACACATCACAATAGCGAATCCGGGTTAGGCGCTGTTCCAAAATAACTTTTCAAAAGAGCATCGTCTTACTATACTGCCATTATGGCAAATTCGGCAGTGATTTCCAGTGTCCGGCAGAGGTATCACACCCTCGCTCCGTTCCTTCACGAGAATGCGCGGCGACGCTGGGCCGCTTGTGAGGCCCTGGCCTTGGGGCGCGGTGGCATTTCGGTGGTCGCCGCCGCCACCGAGCTCTCGCATCCGACCATCCGCCGCGGCATCGCCGAACTCCAAGCCGGTGACGACAGCCCCCCTGGTGAGACCCAGCCGGATCATCCCCGGATTCGCCGTCCCGGGGGTGGGCGTTATTCGATCGCGGCAACTGATCGGACCTTGCTCCGTGATCTCAAGCGGCTCATCGATCCGGCCACCCGCGGTGATCCCATGTCCCCACTGCTCTGGACCTGCAAGAGTACGCGGAACCTGGCCGACGCGCTGGCCGAGTTGGGGCATGACCTGAGCCATCAGACCGTCAGCCGGCTGCTGGTCGAGCTGGGTTACAGCCTCCAGGCCAACCGCAAGACGTTGGAGGGTCAGAACTACTCGGACCGCGACGCCCAGTTCGAGCACATCAATCGCAAGGTCCGCTCGTTGCAACGGCGGGGCCAGCCGGTGGTCTCGGTGGACACCATGAAGAAGGAATTGATTGGCAATTACAAGAATCCGGGCCAGGAGTGGGAGCCGCGCGGTCGGCCTCGGCCGGTGAAGTCGAAGGACTTCCCGTACAAGGTGAAGGGGTTCTTCCGTTTTAAAGTGCGAGGCCTGTGATTTCTCACTGTTTTGTCGTAGCCAGTCCTTTTGTTATCATGCATCAGGAGACGTCTCTGATCACGGAGGGGCCATGGCTAGGAT
>JBAUOX010001018.1:0-4067 GCA_049579985.1 Isosphaeraceae bacterium
GGCGATATTCTGATAGTGGAAGTCCTCTTTCCTCCAGTCACGCGGCGCGCCCGTAACAAAAACAAAAGCGAGATGAACCGTTGTCTGCCAATTTGGCTGTCAAGGCCAACTTCGCATCAGCCTAGCCGATGCCTCTGGTCGGCGGGAGATTGGGTCGGGCGATTTCACAGCGGCCGGCTCGATACCCACTTCCGGTGCGAAGCGGAGCAAGCCGACGAACATGGGTCACGCTGGATTGACCAGCGAGTCCACGGTCGCCCAAAACCGTAGGGCCTTGGTCGTTTTCAGTACCTGCGCGAGTTCATTGGGCTGGCTGGTGCAACCCGGGGTGCAACCAGAATCGGGCCTCGTCGTAAGTCAAAGCGGGCGAAGGGATTCGAACCCTCGACGTCCAGCTTGGGAAGCTGGCATTCTACCACTGAATTACGCCCGCGTGCGTGAAGGGAGAGGAACGATCAATCGAGATATTCAAAATTGCCTCGGCCGAATCGGTCTAAACCCATTACGACCTGTTAATCTAACATTTGCCCGGTCGATAAGCAACATCGGTTTTGAAGTCAGGGCCGTTCGGGCATCCGGAGCTTACCTGGAGAGAAGCGGCGATAGTCGATATGCTGTCTACTACCGTCTCGTCGAGCAATCTCTGTTCAAGCGCGGACATCGTCAGCGACACGAACATGGGCGATGAGTCTCGCAACCGTTAATGCATCGTCGCATTCAGTGTTTGCACGGACGGTGAACTTGGAAATGCTGCGGGGTGTCTTCAACCACGCGGCCGTGCGTCGAAAAACCGGGCTTGAACGGCGGATGCAAGACTCTTCCCGGAATTGTTGCAGGAGGAGAACCTCATGATGTGGGTAGCAGGGCAAGAGCACGCGGAACGCGGCCGCTTCGAGCGGAACTACTACTTCGACAGCACGCGTCTCAGCGGAACTACTACTTCGACAGCACGCGTCTCATCGGCTCTGTCGAGGATGTTCTTCATCGGCATGGCTTGGAGATTCCGGTCGGTAGATCGCTGGAACGATTGGCTATCTCCTTAATCACGATCAATGACGACTTCTTTCGGCAGGCGCAGGACGATCCCACGACGGACCGCCGCCCCTTGTACACTCAGGCGGCCGGAATTGTTGACCTCACGCAGAAGATCCTTCGTGCTGCGGAACATCGAGAGTTTGACAAACTGGTTCCGCATCTCCGGTTGCTCACACATGACAACACCGAAATCGTGCAGAACTTCTTCAGCCGGAGGGAAGATGAAGTCAGCAACAAGGTCTTCGAACTCTACCTCGGCCTCTTGGTGCTCGCGGCGGACGGGCACGACTTGGAAATGGACGATCCAGATGCATCCTCCGGCGGGAGAAACCCGGATGTGATCGTTTCGTTCGGCAGCCGGCGGTGGGGGTTCGCGGCCAAGATCCTTCACTCCCAGAACCCGCAGCAGTACGGTGCTCTCGTCGAGTCCGGCGCTAGGCAGATCGAAGTGGCGGATGTGGATTGCGGCATCGTTGTCGTCAATTTCAAGAACATCGTCCCCCACGATACCCTGTGGCCGGTTCATCGGAGAGTTGACGGGCAGATCGACGAATATTTCGTCTACGACCACTGGCAGCAAATCGACGTTGGTTTGGAGACCTTCTTCCAAACCCATATCTTCCATGGGATCATCGACGATTGGGGTGGCCGTGAAGAAATCGCGCGATTTTGGGACCAATTCAGGAAGGCGCTTCCCTCCACCCTAAACTTGCTCCCCACCGTGGCTGCCACCATGCGGCCCGAAGGATGGGCGCCGACGAAGGTCAATAAGTTAATCCACCTACCGTTCCGTACGCCGACACAAGAACTTATGGAACTCCTCGATCGGTTGAACCACGTAACCCAGCAGCAATGACCCTGGGGCCGACCGTTCCGGTTCTCAAGCTGTCGAGAGTGAGGGAATGCGGGAACGCGCAAGGCTGCCGTTTCCGCGAGGGGACTCTTACAAGGACTCGCGAAAGCAACGCAGAAGGTGCCGCATGTTCGTCCGCGCTGTCCTCGACACCTGCACGGTCCGCAACCATACCGACGACATTAACCCGAAGATCACTCTCGATCTTGTCCGGGAACGTCGAGACCTCGTGCGGATGTCGCTCCCTGCATCGGCCTTCGTGGAATTGACTCGGCAGTTGGCAGAGGGAGATCTTCCCTTCACCCGGTGGAAGGAACGTATACCCGGCCTTGGCGGCGTTCTCGACCCGCGTTGGCCCTGCCTGCCGAATGGCAGACAACTTGCCTGGCTCGCGGGTACTCAGACGATCAAACCCATCGAAAACATCGAAGACGAATCCCGCCACATGCGCGCGTGTTGGCACCACCTCTTGGAGGTAAAGCCTGAGGAGCTCGGAAAGTGCCAAGTGGTGTACCGAGTGTCCAACGGGTCACTCCGGAGCATCCGCCTCGATTACCAGAGGCTGAAGCAAACGATCGCCGGCGAACGGCAGGATTGGATCGATTACATTCGTAAGATGCGGGCGGAACTTCCGACGCGCGGCATCGCCGCAACCGATGAACGGGCACTCGCGGCGCTCATGCGGGCGGATTTTGGCAACGATCCCTTGGATGCCCCGGGACTGGGCGAGAAGCTAGACGCCGCCTCTCGAATGATGGCCCGGTTCGTCGCGCGTTCCCTCCCCTCGAAGATGCCTGCCTACAATCCCGAGAGCGAGAAACGCCGCGGCGACGCTTTCGACGTGAACTTACTCTTCTACGTGCCACTGCCCGCGGTGATCGTTACCGGCGACGGCCGTTTTGTACGGGGACTACGGGAAACGGGTGCCCCGCATGCTCGTCAGGTGCTGACCATCGAGGAATTCAACGCTGAACTGAGTAAGGGTTCGCTGACATCCCTCGTAGAAGATTTCCAGACTCGCGAGCGGCAGCATCGACAGCACTGTGAGGCCGCGTACTTTCGCTGGGAGCAACGGGATCGACCTGGCAACGATGATTGGAACGACTGGTTCACAAGTGAACCTGTGGCGTAACGCTCCGCCCCATCACACTCGCCGGAAGTTGTAGTAGCGGCGAGTCGGGAGGCTACAAATGTCTCCGGGGGTGGTGATACCGCTCGGCATCGACGCCACGCCAGTCCAGGTGGAGGTCGATACCCTGGTTCTCCTCCCGAAGACGCTGGTGTTATGACCACACGGTCTTGAACGGGCAGCCGTGCATGCATCGGTCCGACACACCGCGGTCGATCAGATCGACGCACGCAAGATGAAGACAATGGCCGTCGGGCACCTAGGACCCTGGCAAATGGCTTGACCGCCAGCCAGACTTATCGCCTTGACGAACGAGCTGAGTTGTCATCCAGAGCCACCAACGCCAGCGACAACCTCCTTAAGAATCTTCCTCAAGCAGAAGCCGACGTAGTCCCGTAGGCATGGATCGGGCGAAGCGGTCTGCATGAGACATCCTGTTGGACTAGAAGGATCAAGCTGCGGGATGGACGTTCCGGTGTAGTTCGAGGGCGACAACATCGTTCCCTCGTGGAGGTACTGGGATCGCTGGCTGTAGTACCCTTTCGCGATCCTGGCGAGATGTTCACCGCCGCATTTCTTCATCAAGTCCGTCACTCGCTGGGCAATCTTATGCCTGAGTTGGCCGCACTCCTTGCAGACCTCGGCCTTTTGCTGGCCGATCTTTGCCGTCACTTCCATGGCAGACATGTACAGGGCCCCGGTGATCTCGGCATGTGCGTCGCCCATCTGCCCTGCCGCTTCCAAACGGCGATTCCTGATACTCATCGGCATGACAAAGTCGTTCTCCCCGACCTGTTCAGCTTCGCCTAGTTCAACAAGGTCAAGGATCTGGGCTGCGTACTTCCGGGCGACGTGGAAGTGATTACAGGCACGTAGGAATGTGCCTGCGTCTTCCGACAGTGGGCCTCCCCCGGCCACCATGTCGATCAGCTTTTCCCCTTCGCGGGAAATAAGAATCCGGCCATCCCGGACTGGACAGTCATCCATCCAGTCCGGGGTTTCAGCGAAGATCTCGTACTTGTCCAACGGCTGGGCCAGGGGCTCATCATC
>JBAUOX010001019.1:0-2295 GCA_049579985.1 Isosphaeraceae bacterium
GCCGTTAGCCGCGTATTGCGGGCACGACCCGGGGACCTGCTGCATGAACACCCCATAGGTCGTGTTCGGGTCGCCCTTCTGCAGCTGGATCTCGGCCTGGAACGAGCCGCTGGTGAGTTTCAGCACCACGTACCCGACCGAGGTAGCCGCCTCGCTGAGGTTCGTGGTGCAGTCCCCCTGGGCGGGACTGTTCGCCCCGAGCGCTTCCTTGTGGCTGCCGCCTGGGACGGTGGTCGAGAGCGACGTGCTGGAGGTGGTCGAGAGCGACGTGCTGGAGGTGGTCGGCGGCGAAGCCGACGGCGACGGGCTCGAACAGGCTGGCAGGAAGACCAAGGTGGCTACCAGCACGATGGAGGCCGCGACCATGGACCGACGGGGCAATGTGGCTCGCATACGCGACATCGTCCGCAGCGGCACCGGCGCCAACTAGGGACTTTGGTCACATCTGCACGACATGGAACGGGTGACGGGGTCTCGAGCGCTTCGACGAAGCCAACGCCCACTTCGGAGAGCTCTCGCGGTCCGCCGGCGGCCTGGAGGGCCTGTACCGCAGCCGTTGGGCGCATGCCAAGCGGGCGGCCCATTCAACCGGCTTGACTCTCTCGTCGCGGCAGCGATCGCCTTCGCGTACCGAACATCGTGATCCGAAGCGGTCGAAGCAAACGCGTAAGCAGCAACCTGCGCCCCGGCACGTGCCCCAGAACAATGACAATGCCCCTGAGGGTCACCGCATCATTTGTTGGTTCTCAATAGTTTCGGGAGCACTGGAGAGTTCAGCCTGACTTGAATTGATGATGACGACGTCGGTTGTCGTCGGCTGAACGCGTCCAGCAACATTGAAACGGCACGTCCCGTTCCGAAGCGAGGGTGATTGGCCCGGCTTGAGCGAACAAGTCGGACCACCCGTCACTCCGAACCGGGACGGCCGTGCCACCCCTCACCCACTTAAGGAAAGGAAGGGATGGCGATGACCATGTTAGAAGCGTGTCGCGTGACCGGGGGTGTCGACACCCACCTCGACGTGCATGTCGCTGCAGCACTGGACCCCCTTGGTGGCCTCCTCGGCACGGAGTCGTTCGAGGTCAACCCTGCCGGCTACAAGTCGTTGCTCTCCTGGCTCGAGAGCTTCGGCGCCGTCGGAAAGGTCGGTGTCGAAGGAACCGGCTCATATGGAGCCGGGCTCGCACGGTTTCTTCGCCAGCACGGCGTGAGCCTCATCGAGGTCGACCGGCCCAACCGAGCTGAACGCCGCCGTTCGGGGAAGTCCGATCCCCTCGACGCAGTGGAAGCTGCCCGAGCCGCGCTCAGTGGTCGAGCGAAGAGCGTCCCGAAGTCAAAAGACGGCGCGGTCGAGGCGATCCGGGTCCTTCTCGTCGCCAAGCGCTCGGCACGCCAGGCGCGGGTGAAAGCCGTCACCCAGGTGCGCCACCTCGTCATCACGGCTCCTGATGAGCTCCATCGCAGGATGAAGGGCCTGAGTGTCTCCGCCCTGGTCGAAGAGGGGGCCAAGCTCCGCCCGTCACGATCGAACGATCCGGTCGTTGCCGCGACGAAAGCCGCCATCTGCTCGCTCGCCCACCGGATCCAGGCGCTCGAGACAGAGCTCGACGAACTCGCCGAGATGATCAACGCGCTTCTCGTTGCGACCGCACCCGACCTGCTCGCCTTGTTCGGGGTCGGACCCGACACCGCCGCGGCCCTGTTGGTGTGCGCGGGCGACAACCCCGAACGACTCCGTTCGGAAGCTTCCTTCGCGCATCTCTGCGGGGCAGCTCCGATCCCGGCGTCGTCGGGGAAGAGCACCGGTCGCTATCGACTGGACAGCGGCGGTGATCGTCAAGCGAACAGCGCGCTGTGGCGCATCGTCATGGTTCGGATCGCGCACGACCCCGAGACCACGGCCTACTTCGAACGCCGTGTGAAAGAAGGCCGCACCAAGCGCGAGGTCATCCGCATCTTGAAGCGTTACGTCGCCCGCGAGGTCTACCACCACCTACCTCGCGGCTGAGTCCGTGGCCGTGGGTCTGGCTCGCCCCATAACTGTCACCCGGACGGGCTGACTTTCGCGTGATTCGCCGACCCACGACCCGGCAGTTCAATTCTTCGAAACGCGTGGCCTCATAAGAGCTTGCCCTCCCACGCGGAGTGGCTCTTCATTGTTCTGCCCGCTGTTTTCACTCCCGAGCCCCGCAGGGACTTGACAACTGATAGGAGCATCACCCGCCCGAGAGGGCGATGCGGATATTCCCCCCATGTCCTACACTGCCGCACCTACCCGGCGATCAGGGATAGTTC
>JBAUOX010001020.1:0-2241 GCA_049579985.1 Isosphaeraceae bacterium
CGCAGCAAGGACCAGCCAGCTCAGCCGCCCGACCCGATTCGCCGTTCCGGAGCTGGTAACCCGACATCAACCAGCACCGATCACACCAGAAAAGACGTAAGATCTCCGGCGACACCCGCCGGCCACGCCGAGCTCCATTCTCACCTTACCCGGCGGATCACGGAACTCCAGCGCGAGCGGCAGAGCTACTGGCGGAAGATCTTGAGCGCCATCAATAAGTAAGCGCTTCCAGAGCGCAAGACCGTTCTTGCAATTCCCGGCGCCAAAGCTCATGTCCAGACCATGTGCTCACGGCGCCAGCCGTTCCAGTTCCTGGCCGATCGCGGTCATCAGCGGGGCGATCAATTCCTCGTCGAAGCCGAAGCGGGTACCCGCCGCGCCGAACAACTCCGGCAACGGGCGCGAACCGCCCAGGAAGAGGGCGCGGCGGTAGTCGGCGACGGCCCCGGCGCGGTCGGTCAGGCCCCGCCGCCAGAGCTGCAATGCACCGAGCTGTGCAATCCCGTATTCGATGTAATAGAATGGATACAGGAAGATGTGCAGTTGGCGATGCCAGGAATGGTCGCGCGCTTCCTCGTATCCGGACCAGTCCACAATCCCGCCGAACCGGTCGATGAGCGACCGCCATGCCGTCCTGCGGTCGTCCCGCGTGTGGCCGGGATGGGTGTAGATCCAGTGCTGGAACGCATCGACAGTGACGATCCAGGGGAGGATGAGCACGATGCCTTCCAGCAGCTTGCGATTGGAGCGGTCGGCCTCCGCCTGGTCGTAGAACGGATCGAGGTTTCGAGCCCCGAAGAGCTCCATGGTCATCGAGGCCACCTCGCAGAATTCGAGCGGGCTTTCGCGGTAGGCGGCCAGCGGTTCGCCGCGGCATGCCAGGGTGTGGAAGGCGTGCCCTCCCTCGTGAAGCAGGGTCCTCACGTCGCCGTCGAGGCCAACGGCGTTCATGAAGATGAACGGCAAGCGGTCGTCCTCAAACGTGGTCTGGTAGCCTCCGGGCGCCTTGCCCTTGCGATTGGCCAGGTCGAGCAATCCCTGGAAACGAAGGAAGGCGAACTGCGCCCCGAGCTCCGGATCGACCGCGCGGAAGATCGTCTCGGCCCCCTCGGCTAGCCGGGAGACATCAACAAAGGGTTTCAGTGGCGGCCGGCCCAGCGGGTCAACGGCCGTGTCCCAGGGACGCAAGGCCGGCACGCCGAGCGCCGCGGTGTGCTCTTGCTGAATCTTCCGAGCCAGCGGTACGACGACGTGCTCCACGGCAGAGTGAAACTTGAGGGCGTCGTCGATACCGTAATCGAAGCGCTCGCGCTGGCGGAACGCGAAATCGACGTAGCTGGTAAACCCGGCCTCGCGGGCGACCTCGATCCTCAGGGTCATCATCTGGTCAAACAGGTCGTCGAGCGCGTCTTTGTCCTGAAGCCGCCGGCTGGCCGCGAGCTCCCAGGCGGTCTGGCGGACGCTGCGATCGGTTTCTTCCAGAAACGGCGCCATCTGCGCCAGGGTTCGCTCCTGGCCCTGGAAGCTGACAGTCATGGCTCCCATTGTCTTCTGGTACTGCTGATCCAGCTCGGCCAGGCGGGTCTCACGGGGGATGTTCGCCTCGCGGTAGAGAGCACGGCGGTTTTCCAGGGCGCGGTTGAACACGGCGTATCGGTTTGCGTCGAGCTGCATGCGAAATGGGGAGTCGAGGTAGCGGTTGCGAACTTCATTCTGAAGGGGCTTGAGCTGAGGCTCGACGTCGCGGATGAAGCGGAAGTACGCCGCCTCCCGTTCGGCGTCGTCGGTTTGACAGGTCATGGCGACGTAGCGCTCAACTCCCTCCTGTCCTACCGCCGAGTTCAGCTCTCCGGCCGCGACCAGCCACCTTTCCAGGTCACTGGCCGAAGCGATCGGCACCGCCAGGAGCTGCCTGTACCAGGGCTCGATCTGCTCCCAGGTCTTGAGCTCGACCTTTTCGGGCAGCCATTCATGGGGAAATTTCGGGGGAATGTAGTTCGAGTTTGCCATCGCTTGCGCCCGTCATGAACCAGGAAAACGGGCGGCCGCAAAGCTGTTGCCAGGCGGCCGGGCCTGCACGTCCTGGTTGTTGGGTCAGGGTAAGACAGCCTGGACCAGCCAGGCTCCGACAAATAGCCACATCGACATGATCGTGGTGGCGATGATCAGCACCAGCGTGGTCGCCGCCACGGCCTGTCCGTGCTCGAAAAGGCCTCGGGCCATGCCGATTGCGCCGATCGT
>JBAUOX010001021.1:0-1584 GCA_049579985.1 Isosphaeraceae bacterium
AGCTTGGTACCGACTACTACACCGTCGTCGGCGTGACCAAAGAGCGGCAAAGTTCGGCGGGTATCGGCTCCAGCCTGGCTGCTCAAGACTTCAACAAGGACGTTTACATTCCGCTCAACACCTGCAAAGTCCGGTTCGGCGAGAAGATCGTCAGTAGCCGGTCAGGATCGAGGGAAGCCGAGGAGACGCAACTCTCTCAGATCACTCTCCAGGTTGCGACCATCGACAAGGTTCGCCCGACGGTGCCGATCATCAAGGCCGCCTACGAGCCCTGGCACCCCCGCAAGGACGTCGAGATGACCGTCCCCTACGACCTGCTCGTCGCGGCGCAACAGACGGCCCGCCAGTTCAGCATCATCCTGGGAACCATTGCCGCCATCTCGCTCCTGGTCGGCGGTATCGGCATCATGAACATCATGCTGGCGACGGTGACCGAGCGAACGCGGGAAATCGGCATCCGCCGGGCCCTGGGCGCCAAGCGGCGGGACATTACCCAGCAATTCCTGATCGAGACGGTCGTCCTCTCGGGCGTGGGGGGAATCCTGGGCGTGACGATGGGCATTGCCATCCCGCAGCTTATCGTCTACTTTATCCCCGATCAGAAGGCTTTCGTGACCCCAGGCTCGGTCATGCTCGCATTCGGCATCTCCGTGGCCATCGGCATTCTCTTCGGACTCTACCCAGCCCGCCGGGCAGCCCTGATGGACCCGATCGAGGCCCTCCGCCACGAATGATTTGATTGCTCGACATTCACATAAAGTGATTTGAATCCAATTGCCGTTGCCGCTGGCCCCGCCGCGTCCCCCGAACTGCCGGTGTCTCTCCCTCAAACCCTTGGCTTCCTCGCAGTTGGGCTTGCATCGGGAAAACTGGAAGACTAGGCTTGATCGATCGTAAGAAAGGGTTGAGCGCGACATCGGGCCCTCCCGAGTCGCGTTTTTTTCTTCGATCCACGATCCCGGCCAAGAGGGGTCGTGACTGTGGCGGATGGAGGTTGCCTCGTTTCCTTCAATTCCCGAAAACGGCAGGTCATGAACCGCGGACGGCAAGCACGCCGGGCTGTGCCGGATCTTCTGGAATGTCTCCGGACACGCTTGGTTGATCTCGAGTTGCAATCCTCGATCGGGGCGTGCCGGACATCAGGTCGTGACGCGTGCTTGGGTAGTCGACTTGTGGGTGCATGAGGTGGCTCTGAGTTGGGATAGGGAGCAGATCGGGATGACCAGTGACCGAATACCGATGTCGAAGGAAGGCTATGAGAAACTGAAGGCCCAGCTCGACAGGATGAAACACGAGGAGATGCCCCGGATTGCCGAGCAAATCGCGCAGGCCCGGGCTTTCGGCGACCTTTCGGAGAATGCCGAGTTCGACGCGGCCGTGGAGGCCCAGGGGATGCTCCAGGCCAAGATCAACGACCTTCAGGACAAGCTCGGTCGCGCCTTCATCGTTGAGAAGACGACCATGCCCGCGGATCGCGTCGTCTTCGGCTCCAAGGTCCGGGTGCTCGATCTCGATCTCAACGAGCAAGAGGACTTCATTCTGGTCGGCCCCGGTGACGAGGACTACGACCAGAACAAGATCCTG
>JBAUOX010001022.1:0-2446 GCA_049579985.1 Isosphaeraceae bacterium
TCGCAGGGGATGGCGGTGTCGAGGATGGCCTGGCGGACCTCCGCGGCCGACGGCTTGCGGCCTTGCCGGAGCTGGAGGCTCATCAGGAGGGCGGCCACGCCGGTGACGATCGGGGCGGCGCAACTGGTCCCCTTGTGCTTGCGGGTGCCCCCCTCCGGGTCCGCCCCCAGGATGTTCTCGCCCGGGGCGAGCACGCCCTGGCCCTGGAGGATGCCGCCGTAGTTGCTGAACTGGAAGGGCTGGCCCTCGTCGTTCATCGCGCCGACGGCCAGTACCCCCGGGATCGCCGAGGGCATCGTCCAGCATTCGCCCCGGTCGTTGCCGGCCGGGGAGACGACCAGGATGCCCTCGTCCAGGCAGGTCCGCACGGCTCGTTCCAGCAGGCTCTCGGCCGTGCCGGACTGCGTCGGCTGTACGACCGCGACGTGGATGATGTGGGCCCCCGCGTCCCGCGCCGCGTCGAGCGCCCGGACAACGTTATAGGCATCGGTCATGCCCCCGGTTTGAACCGGGATACTCAGGCCGCGGCAGCCCGGCGCGAGGCCCAGAACGTCCGTGTCGTGAGGGCTGAACAGGACGCTACAGACGTGCGTGGCGTGCTCGACGAGCCCGTCTTCGACGTCCGCCCCGTCGTCCAGCCAGTAACTGCGCAGGCGGCGGACGTTGGCCCCGCGGAGGCAGGGGTGGTCGAGCACGGCCGGGCCGTCGAGCACGGCCACGCACACCCGGGGGTCGCCCAGGGTGAGTCGCCAGAGGTCGCGGAGGCCGGGGATGGAGGAGGTTTCGGGCATCGGGACCCTTTCTCGGAGATCGCGACCTCAGAACCAACCGGGGACCGGACAGGTGAAGCACGTCAGCTTCATCCGGTCATAGGCCGGCATGCGGAGCGCCGGCGGGTCGTTGTAGTTGGCCCCGTGGGTGAGGCGGGAGCGGATGCTCACGAGGTCCTCCCCGTCGCCATACTCGACGTCCACCGTCGTGTGCGGCTGGATCAGCTCGGGGCGCTTCACGGGCTTGGCCTGGATCGGTAATCGCATGGTGATCAATCCTGTCGTCGCGAGGCACCACCTGGTCGTGGGGCGTCGTCCCAACGAAGTAGGTCTTGGAGATGGGGATAAAAGCGTCCGTGCTCTCAAACACACTAGAGCGGTTTACAGACGGGTTGTCCGGGCGTCGGGGTGCTTCGCTGGTGGCCTTCGCTGGCGCTTCAGGCTTGTAGCCGCCTGGCCTTCACAAGCCGGGGTGCTTCGCTGGTGGCCTTCGCTAGCGCTTCAGGCTTGTAGCCGCCTGGCCCTCACAAGCCTGAAGCGCCAGCGAAGGCAAGGAATGGCCGCCTCCGACAAGGCCATCTTCCTGTGTGCAGCGCGAAAGTGAACCGCGCTAGTGTGATCCTGTAGGGTAGGCTTCAGCCTGCCTCCCCGGCGCCTCGGACGGCAGGTGAAGCCTACCCTACGAAGAGGATGACCTCGGCCTTCAATAGGCCTCGGTCCAGGTGCGGACCTCGCCCAGCGTGACCGGGATGGAGTCGCTGACGTCGATGGTAAACCGGAAGACCCGCTTGGCCCGGCGGTTGTTCTCCGGGTCGAAGAACTTCAGCTTCACGTCCCAGCAGTCGCTGTCGAGCCGGCAGATCGGGCTCTTCTCGACGGTGATCGTGTCCAGCTCCATGCCCTCGCCGACGGCCAGAGTGAACGTCGAGGCGGCCTGGAAGGCGTTGGTCGCGGAGAAGTTCAGGGCCCGGTCGCGCGAGGTGGCCCCGAGGTTCCGCAGGTCGTAGTAGACCCGGTTGAGGAACCCCTCGAGGGTCCGGCGGACGCGCGCCTCGTCGGCCTTGTCGCGGCCGATCGCATCTATGGCCGCTTTGATCAGGGCGTTGGTCCGCCAGCCGTAGAGGCCCCGGACGTTGCCGAGCTCGATGACCGGCACGACCTGCCCGGAGAAGAGGCGGGCCGTGCGGCCGGAGAGGAGGCCCGGCACGCTCACCCGCTCGATGTAGGTCTCGGCGTGCTCGGCCTCGACCTCGCCGGTCAGCAGCTCGCACAGCACGTTGTAGACCTGGTGGCCGAACGGCCCGACCGGCTCCACGGCGTAGAGCGGCGTCAGCTCCAGGTTCAGCGTCCAGATCAGCGCCTTCGACTCCGACGGGTTGGCGGCCAGGTAGTCGACCATCTGCCGGGCGTCGTAGGGGTTGGCCGGGACGAGCGTCTCGCCGAATCGGGCCGGCGGCATCAGTTGCTTGAACGTGTCGCGGCGGGCCTCGGTGCCGAAGTCGTAGCCGAGCGTTCCCAGGGCGTAGACCAGGCCGACGTCGTTGCTGGGAACGACCCCCTCGGTCGGCCCGGAGGGGAAGACGCCCGCATATCGGCCGTTGCGGGACGCAAGGCGCGGGGCGCCGAACGCCGCGCCCGTACGGGCCGCGACGGCCGGGCCGGGACCGCCGGCGGGC
>JBAUOX010001023.1:0-3653 GCA_049579985.1 Isosphaeraceae bacterium
GGCCGCCGCAGACCCGCTCAAGGCCGGCAAGAAGCCCGGGGAAGGTAATGCCGAGCTCAAGCCGCCGGTGGGTCAGGCAGAGGCGGCGGCCGAAAACGTTGCGGCCCCGGGGCCGGCCGCGCCCAAGACCGACGACAAGACGGGTAAGCCTGCCGGCGAGAAGCCCAGGATAGCCGGTCCCGCGCCTGTGGATTACAAGGAGCTAGTCTTGGGCTCCGCCAGCGACAAGACGCCCGGCGGCTACCGGATGGAGGTGCAGCTCGAGCAGAATGGGGCCGGGGTCGAGTCCGTCCTCTCGTCGCGCTACGATGCCGAGTTCGAGGGACGCATCAACCCCCATCTGCCGCTGCAAATCATTCGCCGCGACCCGGTCGCGCGGCCATCGCTTTCCTTGACCATGAGCGTCGACCCGGTCGCGAGTGCCGACGCCGGACCCCGGGCCGGGAACCCAGAGCAGGACCCAGGCGGCGACCAGCCGAACCTCATCCCCCCCTCCGAAGACCTGCTTGACTCGGTGCTCTGGGAGGTTGTGCGCGATGACAAGGGACGAATTGTCCTGCCTCTCACCGGAGAGGATCCCATCACCGGCAAGGCGATCGAGGGCCAGCAAGTCAGCTTCCGGACGACTGCCAGCAACGGCGTGGTCGTGACCAAGACTTTCCGACTCTGGCAGACAATGGACGGACTCGAGCTCGAGCTGCGATTCGAGAGCCCCGACCGAGATCGGACCTTCTCGTACAACATGCTCGGCCCGCACGGCATCCCGATCGAAGGAGAATGGTACACCGGGACTTTCCGCGAGGTCTTCTTTGGAACTTACAATCAGGGCAAGATCAAGGTCGACACACATACCGCCTATGACGTCGCCAAGGCTCGCGACAAGCCAATCGAGAGCACGACCTTGCCGCTGCGGTTCACGGGGGTCGAGAACCAGTATTTCGCGACGTTGATGGCACCCTGCCCCGCGCCCACTGGCGACGACGATCGCCTCGACCGGGAGACGATAGCAATCCCCCTGCACGAGGACCCCAAGGCCCTTCAGAAGGCCGATGTGGGCGTGCGGATGTCTTCCAAGGCGATCAAGGTGGGCCCCAACCTGCCTCAGGTGCACACCTATCGCGTCTTTGCCGGGCCCAAGACCGATGAGGCGCTGAGCCCTTATGGCGCCTCGGCCCTGGCTGCCTACCGGAAGAGCAGTTATATCCCCGGGGCTTCCTATATCGCCCGGTACGTGATCACGCCGGGCTTGTCGTTCACGTACCAGGTCACCCGACGGGTTGCCGCTCTCTTCGGCTGCGACCGCGGCAACTGGGGAGTCGCGATCATCCTGCTGACCCTGCTGGTCAAGCTCATGATGTTTCCGCTCGGCCGCAAGCAGGCCCTCATGGCCCAGCGGTCCCAGGAGCTTCAGCCTTACCTCAAGCAGATTCAAGAGAAATACAAGGACGACAAGGAGAAGCAGACCAAGGAGACCTTCGCGCTGTACAAGAAGCACGGCGTCAATCCGGTCAGCGGCTGCGTTCCGGCCCTGATCCAGTTACCGATTTTCGTGGGGCTCTGGCAGGCCCTCAACACCAGCGTGGCGCTCCGGCACGCGTCGTTCCTCTGGATCAACGATCTCGCAGCCCCGGACATGCTCTTCCGGTTTCCGGTGGAGATCATGTTCTTGAGCCACTTCTTGGGCCACTGGTTCAATCTGCTGCCCATCGTGGTCGTCGGGCTCATGCTCTTTCAGACCAAGCTCTTCGCTCCGCCGCCGACCACCCCCGAGGCGGAAATGCAGCAGAAGACCATGAAGTACATGATGGTTTTCATGGCATTCATGTTCTACAAGGTTCCCTCCGGCCTGGGCATTTACTTTATCACCAGCAGCCTGTGGTCGATCGGCGAGCGCCTGCTCTTGCCCAAGATCACTCACGCGGCCGCCGAGAAGAAGACCGACGATGAGATCGACCTGGGCAAGGGCGGAGGCGCGGGCCCACGCGGCAAGGGAGGCCCCGGCGGCAACGGTCCGGCGCCGCCCAAGAAACCTCCGGGCGGCTTCAGCCTGTTCATGGAAAAGATCCTCGACGAGGCCCGCAAGGACCCGACCTATCGCAAGGTGATCGAGCAGCGGGACGGCAAGACCAAAGAGGGCAAGCCCGACTCCGACGATCGCCGCGATCGCGACCGGGGCAAGCCCCGGGCGCGGCCGGGGAGGAAATAAGGCCGCACCTGGAGGACCGATCGTGAGCCTTCATGCAGAGTCTTCGCGGGACCTCGAGAACCAGCGGCAACAGAGTCTCCAGGAGTATGAATCTCAGACCGCTCAATCCGCCCTCGACGATTTCCGACCGGGAACCTTTGGCTGTCACGAACTCCTGGACAGAACCAGCCTGCTCGCGGAACAGGTCGACCGCGCGATCCTGTCCCACCCCTCATGCCTTCAAAATCGGGAATGGTATCAGCTCGCTTGGGAGGCTTCCGCAGCACTCCGCGGACTTTATCAACGGATCGGCTCGGAACACCTCGATCCCCCCGATGAAGCCCCGGGGCCGAACTGAGGCGGCCCATACGAATCGCTCTCGTACCGTACCCCCTGGGAGCCACCGACCCGTGCTGGCCGATCTCGAGGACACGATCGCGGCGGTGGCCAGCCCGCCGGGGCCCGGAGTTCGAGGGCTCGTGCGGATCTCGGGGCGGAATGCCTGGCGGATCGCCATGGACGGCTTTCGGTCTGAGCGGGACTCATCGCCGCCCCGACGCCCCGAGGTCCGCCGCGGCGCGCTTGCGGTTGAGGGTTTGCGGCCGCTCTTGCCGGCGATCGTCGCACTCTGGCCGGGCCCGCGGACTTACACCGGCCAGGACGTCGCCGAGATCCATACGGTGGGCGCGCTGCCGTTGTTGACGCAGGTACTGGCAGGCTGTCTGAACCGCGGGGCCCGGCACGCCCGGCCGGGCGAGTTCACTCTGCGCGCGTTTCTCTCCGGTCGGATCGACCTGACCCGTGCCGAAGCGGTCCTGGGCGTGATTGACGCCCGCAACTCGGCTCAGCTCGACGCCGCTCTGCGGCAACTGGCGGGCGGGCTGTCCCGGCCAATCCACGACTTGCGTGACCGCCTGCTCGACCTGGTGGCTCATCTCGAGGCAAACCTCGATTTCGCCGACGAGTCCGACGTCGACCCGCTTGGCCGCGCGGCGCTGGCCGACGAGCTTCAATCGTCGGCTCAGGCGCTGTCTGCACTGACTGATCGGCTCACCCGGCGCGACCGGCCGGCGGGGAACCCCCGGGTTGTGGTGTCTGGTCCGCCCAACGCGGGCAAGAGCCGGCTGTTCAACGCGCTCTTGGGGCACGACCGGGCGATTGTCTCGCCCCGCGCCGGGACGACCCGCGATTATCTGACCGCGGCTTGCGACGTGGGTGGAATGATCGTCGAGCTCATTGACACGGCCGGCCTCGATCTGCCTCGAGACCCGATCGAGACCCAGGCCCAGACGCACCGGGCCGACCAGGCCGGCCAGGCCGACCTCTTGCTTGTCTGCACCTCGCCCGACACACTGCCTGCCTGCGGCGAGCTCCCGCACCTCGAGACGCCGGCGCTCTCGGTCTGGACCAAGTGCGACCTTGGCCGGCCCGACCCGAGCCGAGCCGCGGCGGCGATTCTCACCAGCGC
>JBAUOX010001024.1:0-3240 GCA_049579985.1 Isosphaeraceae bacterium
CCCGGCGATGCTACGCCTGGTCCAGCCCCGAAAGAAAGCGGCCGAGCCCAAGATCGAGACCGACAGCAGCAAGGCCGGTGCCGAGCCGGCCAATGCCAAGCCTGAAGCCGAAGCCGCCAAGCCTGAAGCCGAAGCCGCCAAGCCTGAAGCCGAAGCCGCCAAGCCCGAGGAAGAGCCCAAGTCCTAGAACAAGTCCAGGCAAACGGAATGGGACCTGAGCATGGTCCTCTCGCGCCCTACCCAGGCCCCCCGGAATCGGGATGATTCCGGGGGGTTTTGCCTTGGTTCCAGGGCTCGCGCAGCCGGCCGGGGAGGCAGCACGGCGAACCCTCACGGCGGGAACTCATCGGCCCGCTGCGCGAACATGGCGCCGGGTTGGCCCGATATAGCGGCCTCGAGGCCGCATGAGCCGATTGTGGTCGAGCTGCTCGATGCAATGAGACGCCCAGCCAGCCACCCGCGCCATGGCGAAGATGGGCGTGTAGAGCCGTACCGGCAATCCCAGGTAGTGATAGAGCCGTGCACTCGGCCAGTCCACGTTGGGAGGCAGCTTCTTGCGGGCCGCCACGGCCTGCTCGATCGTCGCGGCAATGTCTTCCCAGCGCTCCTCCTGAACCTCGCGCGACAGCTCCTGGCAGTACGGCTTGAGGATCGCGGCCCGGGGATCGGCCTGCTTGTACACGCGGTGGCCAAACCCCATGATTCGCTGCTGGCGGGCCAGCGCGAGATCGATCCAGGGCCCGGCGCTTTCGGGAGAGCCCACGCTCTCCAGTACGCTCCAGGCCTCCTCACCGGCTCCTCCGTGCAGTGGGCCCTTGAGCGCTCCGATCGCGGCCACGATTCCCGAAGCGATGTCCGACAGGGTAGAGACCGTCACCCGGGCCGAGAATGTGGACGCATTGAGCTCGTGCTCGGCATAGAGAACCAGCGAGGTGTCGAATGCCTGGTGCATCCGTGCCGACGGAACCCTGCCTGTGACCATGAACAAGAAATTGGCGGCATGGTCGAGTTCGGCGGCGGCGGCGATCGGCGGCAGCCCCGCGGAGAGTCGCTCTCGCAGCGCGATGGCCGCGGCCATCTGGGCAATCATCCTCTCGGCCTTGCGGACATTCGCTGCATGGTCGGTGGCGGGCAGGCCGAGCTCGGGGTCGAAATGGGACAGCACGCTCACCGCCGTCCGCAGGACATCCATGGGGCTCACGTGCGCCGGTATCGTTTCCAGGAGGTCGACCAGCGGCTTGGGAATCTCTCGCCAGCCGCGCAGTCGAGCGTCGAACTCGCGAAGCTGATCGGCATCGGGTAGGTCGCCGTGCAAGAGCAGAAACGCCGTCTCCTCAAAGCTGACATGGCCCGCGAGGTCCTCGATCCGATAACCCCGGTATTCGAGGATCCCCGAACCTTCCCGCTCCTCGATATTCGAGATGGCCGTCTGACCGGCGATGACCCCTTCGAGCCCCGGATGATACTGTTCCACGGACACTTCGCTCATGTTCGGGCTCCGCTCGCTCGGCGGTCCGGCAATTCGGGCTCGTTTCGTCCACCGCAGTCCAGGTCAGCGTCCATCGCGGCCCGAGACTGACAGAGACGTTGCACCCCCAGGTAGAGGCGGATTGGCCTGGCCGCCCGACACGATCTTAAGAAATCGAGCCACGTCAAGCCACGCCTTCGCATATTTGGCCGTTGATTTCCTTGGCCAGGCCGCGTGCCAGTGGCAGCAAGTCGCGGTCGATCAGCGGGGAAATGAGCTGACTTGGTCCACTGCGTTGCGGAATCCACAGCAAGCTCATGGTTCTTTTAGGCCGGCGTGCGGCATCGAAAGGAGGGAATTTCAAGATTGCTCGACAGGAGCCTGGCCGGAAGGGCGATGCGGGTCATCGTCAGAGAGAAACTCGCCGAGATCGGCCATCTCTCGCGGATCGAGAGAGAGCAGCCGGATCGCCATCGCATCGATCAGCCCGAAGAACTGGCGAAGGGGCTCGACGCGAGACTTCAGATCCTGCAGCGCCGGCTCGCTTTCCGAGAGTCGGAAGATCAGGTCGAGGACGGTCAGCGTGGGGTCGAGCTCGCGCCGCTTTCGTTCTTTCAAGATTCTCCGAAACAGCGTCCAAACTTCCGTTTCCGCACGGTAGAGTTCGCGCCGTTCACCCGGCCGATGGAGTTTTCGGACCACGCCCCAGGCCAGCAGCTCACGGAGATTCATGCTCACGTTACCGCGTGAAACGTGCAGCCAGCTCCGTAATTCTTCCGCGGTCCAGTCGGCGCCGGTGATGTACATGAGCGCAAAGAGCTCTCCCATGGTCGGGTTGATTCCCCAAGCTCGGGCCATCATCCCCCAGTGTTCCACGAACTGCCGGACCACCGAGTCGGATCGAGTACCTGAGTCTGGATTCTGAGGAACAGAAGTGACCGCCGGATCATCCATAGCTCAATGCCTGCCTCGCCACGACGTGTTGAATTCTCGGATCGGGCACAGCGCTTGTGCCTGCGGGGTTTCGGCCGCCCCAGGCGACTCAATCATCACTACAATCGACAGGGCAACCGTCGTTCCAGCAAGCCTATCACGATTATGTAAGCAGGAAACGACTCTGGCTATGGCCATAGAGAACTCGCTGAATCTCACAGGTGCGTCTCTTCCAAAGGCGCGAATCATTGACCTGATGGATTCTCGAACAAATCCGCGATGGCACACTCACTTGTGTCTTGCAAGTCCGATTTGATTGCACACAATATAGAGTGCCAGTCAAACCGTATCATCTCATGGCAAAGAGTCAACGATCCTCCCGCTAAAGCGGGAGCTTGGAGGCGCAAGTCTTTAAGCCGTGTTGACCAGGCTAGGGCTGAGATCCGGGTAGTAGCCCGTCAAGCCTACGTTGGTTCGGTCAAGACACCCTGGAATGCGTTGCCAGTTCCAGGCCCTGTCGTCCGTGGTTAAACAGCTTGAGGGTCTAAACCAGTGCTGCGGACACGACAAGCCTTTCCAACCTTGCTTCTAATGCGGAATGCGGAATTCGGAATGAAGAGGAATTCAATTCCGCATTCCGCATTCCGCATTAGAAGGAGACCGTTCCGGCCCGTTTTTACTTTTCTTCAACCAACGGAGGGCGGACATTCCTCCGTCGCCTGAACGCGACGGTCTCCTGTCCGCGAATTTATGAAAGTTCTGTAGGCGCTCGCCAGTTGGTGCGCCAGGACGGGGGTCGGGCGGCCAATTTTACGGTACGCAACCGCTGCAACCTACCC
>JBAUOX010001025.1:0-8782 GCA_049579985.1 Isosphaeraceae bacterium
CCTCGAGGTCATCGACCCGGCTGGCCAGCGTGTAGGCATAGCGCGCGTCGTCGGGCTTGTCGGAATACCCGCAGCCAATGTGGTCGGGAACGACGGTCCGATAGGCGGGGCTGAGCCGTTCGACCAGACGCCGATAGTAGAACGACCAGGTCGGGTTGCCGTGGACCATGACCACCGGCTCGCCCTGGCCCTCGTCCAGGTAATGGAGGCTCAGGCCCGAACGGTCGAAATCGCGGCCGGGATGGGCAGCGAGAAAGGCGTCGAGCTCCGGCGACGAACCGTGGCGAGAGCGTGGGGTGTGCTTCAGCTTCACGTCACCAGTCCACGCCCAGCATGAGGCAGTTGAGCCCGCTGCCGATGCCCAGGAAGGCCACCCGGTCGCCGGGCCGCAAGACCTCACGATCCTCGGCCAGGGCCGCGGTCAGGGGAAGCGATACCGTGCCGATGTTGCCGAGGTAGGGGAATGTCGAATAATCCTTGTCGGCCGCGATACCCAATGACCCCAGCATGGTGTCACGATGCGACGTGCCGACCTGGTGGCAGATCACCTTGTCGATCTGACCCTTGACCCAGCCAAGCTTGCGCAGGAAGGCGTGCCAGGTGCGGATTCCCAGCTCGACGCCGTGGGTGAGCACCGCGGCCGAGTCGGTCGAGGTGAACTGCAGAAAGTGGTGCGCGGAGAGCGGTTTGAACGCCTCGATACCCCAGCGGCAAAGGCCATGAAACTGGGGTGCCGTCTGGGTCGTTCCGCCCACCAGCCGGCGCCGGCGATCGCGGGAAAACGACCCATCGGAAAGGAGCACGGCGACTGCACCTGAACCGCCGGTGAGCGTGGCCAGCGATCGCTTGAAGAAATCCATGCTGCGGTCCTGGCACATCCGCTCGATCATGATGTCGTTGATCTCGCGGGCGGTCTCGCTGGCAACCACCAGGCCGGAGCGGATCTGCCCGAGCTCGATCCGGTTGGCGATTTCGATGATCCCGTTGAGCACCCCGAGGCAAGCGTTGCTGATGTCGTAGACGGTGGCATCGGGGCCGATTCCCAGGTCGGCGGCAATCCGGCAGGCCGTGGCCGGCTCGAAGAATTCGCGGCAGACGCCGCCGTAGATCAAAGCGCCAACTTGCTCGGGGATGACGTCCGCGTTCTCCAAGGCGCGGCGGGCCGCCAGGGCGGCTCCCTCGGACAGCCGGTATCCCTCTTCCCACCAGCGCCGCTCGATGATCCCCGTCAGGGCTTCCAGTTGCCCTGGACTGAGGTGAAGCGCCTCATAAACGGGCTCGAGCCGAGCTTCCAGCTCGGCTGACGACACCACAACCGGCGCGATCTCGTAACCAAATGCTTCGAGATAAACCTTCGAATACTTCATCGACGCTGTTCAGCCCAAGGAAGTCAAGTCCCGCGGGCTGGCGTTCCGCGCGTGTCCAGCCGGAGGGTGAAATCGTTCATCTGATAGATGACTTTGCCGTCAACCAGAAGATAGCCGTCCGCCTTCAGCCACCGCCGCTCGTCGTCGCGGGCCGTGATCACCGCCTGGGTCGTGACCTGCCGGCTGGAGGAGAGTACCTGCCCGCGATAGACCCAGGTGTGGGGGTGCGCCAGGCCCGGCGAGTCGAACGTCGCGTCCGCGCCGCAACCCCAACGCTCGATTGCAACGACTTTAAGGAGTTGAAGAAGGGATTCCAACCCCAATGATCCCGGCCAGACCGGATCACCCAGGAAATGCGCCTGAAAGAACCAGGCCTCCGCGTCCACCTGGGCCGACCCCGAGATCGCGCCCAGGCCATGCGGACCGCCGTGCTCGACCAGGGCATCGACGCGTTCGACCATGCGCCACCGCCGGTTGGGGAAAGGGGAACGATCCGGCAGTGGGAACGATCGCGCATCAGAGAGCTCCGCCGCGGTCAGCACGTACGGCGACGCATCACGGATCCCGACTTGCTCGGCCAGCGATTCGGGGTGGAAGAAACCGAAATACGTTGCGCCGTCGAACACCAGCGACCCGTTGCAGCGGATCGAGAACTCGTAGTGCTGGATGATCATGCCGGCCGACCGCGTGACCTTGGTGGCCTTGACCTCCGTCCGCAAGGTGCCCGAGTGCGGGCCAACGAGGGCGTGCCGGCAAGCGGTTCCTCCCAGGTTGCGGAACTTGAGCGGCTGGCTACTGGCCAGGGCCGAGCCCATGTAGGCCGATACCCAGCCGCACGCCTGGAGCGCCGCCTCCAGCAAGACCGCGTAAGGAACCCGCTCTTGACGATCTGCCTCGAAGTACCAGGCATCGTGCGGGATGTCGTATTCCGCCTCGGCCGAGGTTCCCGCGGCCATCGTCCAGGGCTCGCCTTCCAGGCCGACGATCCGGTCCAGGAACTGGTAGGGAGGCCGGGGCAGCCGGGCGATGAACCGGCCGTCGTCGAACTCCCGGTAGCGATCGCCAAATCCCTCCGAGGGCTTGCCCGTCGCGAACGCCAGAATCTGCTCCTTGCCGTAGAGGATCCTCGACCCGCGCTCTTCGGCGCCCGGATGGCCGGATGAGCTCACGACCGATGCCGCCCTGGATCGCGACCCGGATTCGTGACATCGCAGCCAGAGCTGTTCGAGCCCTTGCCGGTTCGTGCCCACCAGCCGCAGCGCCATGTCGGTGATCTCGACGATCGGCTTGCCGTCGGCGTACATAAGCGCATCGGCGATGGCGAAAGGCTCCGGACCGTAGCCCAGCTCCTTGATGACGACCTCGTAAGCGACCTTCCGGGTCGATTCGATCACCTGCCCACGACACCGCAGCCGGTTGGCCACGCCCGGCAACGGCTCGAAGGCGGCCTGGCCGCCGGCGCCGACCCATCCCAGACGCATCAGGAAAATGCGCAGCGTGTGCAAGCAGCATTCGTACATTAAGGTGCCGGGCATGACGTGGTCGTCGACGAAATGGCAGACCATGAACCAGTCGCCGGGGTGAATATCCGCCTCGGCGCGAATCACTCCCAGGCCAAAACGGCCTCCGCCCGGATCCAGGGTCTCGACTCGATGTACCAGGGTCATCCGGCCGCCGGGTAAGGGGAGTGGGTCGGCCATGTCAAGCTTGTCGAACGGCGGACCAAACCCGGCGGCCAGGTCACCTCGGCGGAGGGCCTCGACCTGACGTTCATCAAGCGACAGGCGAGCGACAGGCACCAGGTCGGTCCAGTCGGGCGGCTTCACTCCCGCGCGATGTCTCGAATCAAGGGGCCGAGGAACGATGCCCTTGCCGGCGGCCAGCTCCGCGGCCGAAAAGAACCCCGCGCAGCCGTCGCGCATGGTCAAGAGCGGTTCACCGCCGATGGTCCCGTCGAACTCAAAGCGGAAGAGGTGCGTATCGCCCTGGCGGAAAAACCGCATGATCTTGATGTCGTAGCGGATCGATTCGCCCGGGCCGGGCAGTCCGCGGTGGAAGGTGACGGTCGCGTCGAGCAGACGGTAAACCGCCAGCCCCTTGGTGACGAAGTCGATGCCCAGATAGCCGGAGAGGAAGAGGTCCGCCTGACCCGACTCGATCGCGATGGAGGGCGGGATTCTGCCGGCGTCGAGATACCAGTCGCCGGCAAGGATGTCGTGCTCGGTGACGACCCGCCCGCTCGAAAGCGACCGCGGCTCCCCCTCGATCGTCACGATCCGGTCTACCAGCATGAGCGGCTCGTCGGGAAGCCGCACCCGCGTGGGATGGCCGTCGATCGTGGCATACTCGTTTCCCAGTACCGCGGCAATCGATCCGATGGCAAACTCCAGGCACTGTGCGCGGTCAAGGACGCACGGAATCTCATTCTCGGCAGGAGCCTCGCCCTCCCATGGAACTGCGCTGGAGAGGGCCTCGATCAGGCCGAGCTGGTACTCGAGATTCCTGCCTATCAACGCACCGTAGCGATGAGAGACCCTGAGAAACGCCTCGTGGGCGCTGGCCGTGGCGACCTCGGTTCCCACCAGTTGACCGATCAATGGGGACATGCCGGGCACGGGCACCTGCACAGGCACGGTCACCGGCTTGACGATTTCGCTTCTGGGATTGATGGCCGGGGCGTTTTGCCGCCGGGTTGGTCGAAGCGGTAGCTCCGGGGGCTTCGGACCCAGATCGATGGTGATCAGACGGTTGGACTCCGCGGGCCGGTCGTTGTCGTCAGGGCGCAGGCCGACGGCGAGCGTTTTCCGTCCATACAGCGGCTCGAGGTCCACCGGAATCCTGTAGGCGATCAGCTTGGCCAACGCCTCGAGGACCGTACCCAAGGGGTCGCGCACGGGAAGACAGACCGAGTGAGCCAGGTGAGGACGATCCGCCAGGATCCGGCCGATCAACCGAGTGCACGACCCTCCAGGGCCCATTTCCAGGAAAATCCGGAAACCAGCGGCGTAAGCCTGGTCGATGACCGCGGGAAAATCGATCGGCCGCGTCGCCTGGGCCGTGATGGCCTCCGCCGCCAGGAGGCGGTCGGGATGATAGGCCCGGCCCGAGACCCCGCTGTAAAACAGGAGACCCTCGGTTGCGGCGGTGGGCTGGTCGTGGAGGGCGCGATAATCCGACTCAACGGCCCGGCCAATCTCGCAATGCACCGTGCTGACGATCGGCAGCTCGAGCAACGAACAACCCAGCGAGTCGAGGAGCTCGCGCACCGCCCGCCGCTGGCCGCCGATCACCGTTTCATCGGTGGTGTTGCAAATCAGGACGTAGACGCGCGCTCGCCCGACAAGCGCGGCCTCGAGATCGGCCGGCGAGCTCGAGACGATCCCGGCGACCCAGTCCACCGGCTCGGCCGCATCGAGCTGCCAGACACGTCGGGCCGCGTTGCAGGGTCCGGCCAGCTCGGTTGCGAACAGGGTTGAGGATGCCAGGTCGCGGGCCAGCGTGTCGCGGTCGGTCCAGGCATGAAGCGCGACGAGCGCGGCCGATTCTCCCATGCTGTAGCCGATCGCCGCGGCCGGAGCCACGCCCAGGATCGACAGGACCTCGGTGGCGAGGCTACTCACAGCCACTTGCCCGAGGATTGGCACCCGGTGATCGTCGAACCTCGCCGGCAGACCGGCATTCCACCACACATCCGGCAAGAACTGGTCCCGCAAGAATTCCAGGCGCGCGTCCTGTGCCCGGCAGACTTCCGGCCAGAGGGCCGACAGCTCGCGCCCCATGCCGGCGAAGACGTTGCCCAGTCCGGGGTAGACGAAGGCGACGCACGCGGGAGAACCGAGAGGCGGCCGAGGCGGAATGACCTCGACATCGGCCTCGCTCATCGAGGCAGCTTCGATATCCCGACCCTCCCCGAGCGTCCGGACGACCTTGTCGAGCCCGCGTCTGAGCGAGCAAACCGTCCCGGCGATGACGGCCATACCCAGTTGGAGCGACGGGTCCGGCTTGCACCGGATCCACCAGCGGCGGGCCAGCCGCTCGATCGGGGGGTCCGGATCCTCGCCGGCCAGCGCGATCAACTCAGCGATGCGTTCGATCAGTCGTCGCCGGTCGTCGGCTTCGAGAGCGAAGACGGCGAGCCGGCGGGCGCCCAGCGGCTGGGCACGCTCGGTCTCGACCACTCCACGGGGCTGCACCGCATCCTCGACGGCCTCGAGAATCAAGGTGTGGCACGTGCCGCCCAGCCCGAACGTACGGACCTCGGCACGGCGCGGCCCCTCGGCACGGTTCCGGAGCCAGAATTGCGGCCCGCCCCGGTCGCGCGCGTCTTGCCGATGGCCCGGAATGATCTGCTGGTAGAGGCAAAGCGCCGCCCTGACAACCGCGGCCAGCCCGGTCGCCGCCCCAGGACGGCCAATCGCCGATCGCACCGAGCCCATGGCCCCGTGCGACGAGAGGGTCGCGTCGTCCGGATCGGCCGGCCCGATCGATCGGCAGGTGACCGCTTCGGCATCGCGGACGATGGCATAGACGCGGTCGCCGTCGCGCAGAGCGTCGTCCAGGCGCTTCAGAACCAGGGCGGCCGCGCCCTCACCCGGTGGGGCAGGCCCGGCCACCTGGTTCGCCGCGAGCACGGCGCGCATGTCTCCCGCCAGATCGATCGCACCGACGATGGCCGCATCGAGCTCTTCCAGCTCCAGCCAGCCCGCTGCGATCTGCAGCGCCTGTGTTCCCGATGTCTCGTCGCAGGCGACCGAAAAGCTCGGCCCGCCGATCCGGAACTCGCGGGCAATCCGGCTGGCCACCAACCCGCCCAGCGAGCCCATCGTCCGGTTCGCGGTGAGCGGCGGACCGACCGCTTGCCGCAGCGCATCGATCCAGCCCTCCAGCTCCGACTCGGAAAGGCCCAGGTCGAGTTTCCGGTTCCAGATGGGGGCCTGATCGGCGAGCCACCAGCGAAGCTGATAGTTGTTGGTGTTCTGGTCCAGCCCCAGGCCGATCACGACGCCCGTCCTGCCGCCGAGACCACGATCCCACCGGGCGTCCGCGAGGGCCTCGGCCGCGACCTTCAGCATCAGCGACTGCTGGGGCAACATCTCCTGGAGCTCGCGCGGGGGAATGCGAAACTGGTCAACCCGCAAGCGGACGGCATCCAGGTAATAGCCCGGGAGCCGGCCGGGCGCGAGCTCCCCGCTTTCAGCTCTTCCATTCCCCGCGGTATCCCACCAGCGCCCGGGTGGAACCGGCTCGCCGCCGCTCTCGCCCGAGAGGACCTGTTCCTGAACGGCCCGCAGGTCGGCAAACGGTCCGAAATGAGCCGCCATGCCGACGATGGCCACCGGTCGAGGCGGACGGGCGAGCCGCGCTGGGTGCGACGCGATTGCCAGCAATGGCGGCGCCGGCTCTGATTTCAATTGAGGCTCTGGCTTGTCGTGAAGCCGCTCGGGCCACTCCTCGATCAACAGGTGCGCGTTGATTCCGCCGAAGCCGAAGCCGGAAAGCGCGGCCCGGCGCGGGCGGGCGGGATCGCGGTGCGGCCAGGGCCGCGCGTTGGTGAGGATGCGGAACGGGCTGCCCTCCAGCCGCAGCCGCGGCGAAGGCTGGGTCTGGTTCGCGGTCGGGGGCAGCGTCTCATGCTTGAAGGCCAGCAAGATCTTGACCAGCCCGGCCGCGCCGGCCGCGGTCAGCATGTGGCCGACGTTCGATTTGACCGAGCCGATCGTGCACTGGCCTGGCGACCAGCCCGAGCCGCGGTCGCCCCAGAGCCGTTTCAGGCTGTCCACTTCGACGGCGTCGCCGACCGGTGTGCCGGTGGCGTGGCATTCGATCAGGTCAACGTCCCAAGGGCTCCAGCCTGCCTGCTGGTAGGCCGCTTGCATGGCGCGAAGCTGGCCTTCGGAGCTAGGGGCCAGCAGGTCTCCGTGGATGTCGTTGGACAGCCCGATGCCGCGAACCACCGCGTGGATCGCATCGCCCTGCCGCACCGCGTCGCTCAAGCGCTTGAGCACGAAGAGCCCGGCTCCTTCACCGACGACCAGGCCGTCCGCCTTGACGTCAAATGGCGCCGGCTTGCCCCGGGCAGAGAGCGCCAGGAGCTGAGAAAAACCCATCTGGGTGTAGAGCGGGTCGGGGCGTGAGACGCCGCCGGCAATCATGGCGTCGGCGCGGCCCGACCGCAGCTCATCGACGGCCAGCTTGAGCGCATACAGCGACGAAGCACACGCCGCGTCGAGGGTGAACTGCGTCCCCCGCAGCCCCAGCGCCTGGGCCACGATCGCCGCGGGAAGCCCGGCGGGAAACGCGTTCAGGGGCTCCGTCGCCTCGCCGGGAGGGGCCGTGATGCCCAGGCCCTCCTCGATGAACCTGCCGAGAACCGCTCGCGAGAACGACGACGACCCCTCCGTGGGCAGGACGATGTTGCCGAAAATGACCCCGACGCGGTTCCGATCGAGCGACTCGGTCCGGCTCGATTTCCAGGCCGCATGCGCCGCATGAAGGGCCAAGTGAAAGACGGGATCGAGCCGACGTACGAGCGCCGGGTCAAGGTTCAACCCCGCGAGGTCGAGCGCGACCTCGCCGACGAAACCTCCGCGCGTGGCATAAACCTTGTCCGGCTGGGGGATCCGGGGGTCGAACGCCTGAGCCGGAGCGAGCAGCCAGCGCCCCGGGGGCGCCTCGGTGGTCGCATCGACGGCCTCGACGACGTTCGCCCAGAGACCCTCCGGGTCGCCGGCGCCGGGGAAGACTCCCCCGTAGCCCACGATGGCGACTGCTTCATCCTCTGGCATGCTCATGACGGCCCTGGCTCGATCAGCTCGAAGCGATTTCGAGCTGAGACAAACGGTTGCGGCGAAACGCCTGGTTGAGCGAGGTGTCGATCACGCACTCGTAGGATTCGATGCGGGCCACGGGGTGTGCCTGCGTATCGAGGAACTCGATGTCGGCCACGGCCCGATGGCCGCTGTGCTGGCGGACGGCGGCGAGCACGCGCACACCCTCGGCCGGAAACGCCTTGCGGAACTGGCGATAGGCGCCCACGCCCGTCGGCAGCGAGCTCGCACCCAGCCGCTCACGGGTCCAGAGCACGAGCAGTTGAAACGCCGCGTCGATGGCCAGTGGATCGGTCAGCCAGGTCTGGCGGAAGGGCCGCTCCATCCACGAAGCGGGCGGAGGCGACGTCGAGACCCAGGCCGCGATGGTCTGGTCGTTGCAGCCCTCGACCTGCTGGATGGCCTGCATCGCCGGGCCGTGGAAGAGCACGCGGCGATAGATCTCCTCGCGATCGGCTGCCAGCGGGAGCAATTCGGCTTCGGCGACCAGCCGTTCTCCCGGGCTGTGCCGGTCAGCGACGATCACCTCGCCCCGGGCGTGCGTGACCTCGCGCCCGCTCTCCAGAACGCCGCGCATCTCGACCGGAA
>JBAUOX010001026.1:0-3090 GCA_049579985.1 Isosphaeraceae bacterium
GCTCTAGCTTGATCGCTTCGGTGTGATCGGCGATAGCCTTTTCATGGTTTTTCTTCTCGCGCCAAAGGATGCCCCGCCAGTTATAAACCCAGGCGTGCGTGGGATCGAGCCGGATGGCATCGTTGAGATCGCCCAGGGCGATGTCCAGCTCATTCCTTGACTTCCAAACCTTGGCCCGCAGCACGTAAGGAAGCGGATCGTCGGTTTTTGCGTGAATCTCGCCCGTGAAGAACGGGATCGCCTCGTCCAGAGGCACAACCTGGTCGATCCTGGTCCAGCCCGTCAGGTTGCCCTGGTCTGAATGGAGCCAGAGCCACGAGTCATGAACCTGCTTGACCCGGTAGATCTCGATGGTCCCGCGACGATCGACGACCTTCGAGCCCACCTGTAGTTGGAACTGCGCATCCTTCTGAATGACATGCTTGCCGACCCATGATTCCTCAGCGCTGGCGGGTACCACCAGGAAGACGAGTAGAACGAGCGACCAACCGACGACGCCTGTGCTGTTCCAGTCAGGCCAATCCCCAATCCAGGATCTGGCCCTCGTGCTGAACATCATTCCTTTCATTGCATTGATCATGAACACAACCTCCACCAATTGGCCTGCGAATGTCGTTCGATCCCTAGCCATTATTCGGAAATTCGGAAAACGACCGTGATCGGTGGCTTCATTAAAGGAAATCAATCTTGTGTGCCTGCGGATCGCCTTGGGTAAGTCTAGCAAGCCGCACGGTTAACTCGTCGCAACGGCAACCTGCAGTGATTGCGTTACCCAGATTTGCAAGGTTACAGCAATTGCCTGTTTTCCCAGGACGTCCAGTTTATTAGAGACATCGTGAGGGCGATCATTCTGAGGATCGGCTGCGAACCGGAAGCAAATGCCTCAAATCTCGCGTAATCCGGAAAAACTCTCCATTCTCGACTTCTGTGCGACGATCTATTCACAGGCGATCGGCCTCCGCCGGAGTGTCCCCGCCCGCATTTCTATCGGTTCCGCAGGGCTTGCTTCAAGTCTGGACCAAGCTCGTTGCGTCTCACAGAGACGCTGGCTCGGGGTCACGCGAGATTCACATGGCCAATGGTATCATTGGTGATCGCTGGCTACGCACTCGTTGTGTCTGCGCTCCGATCTTGCTCATCAGTTTGGGACCGTCAACGGTTCTGGGGCAGTCGCCCGCGAGCTCGGATGCTAGCAAACCCGCTTCCACGCCCCCGGCGCCGCAACCTGCCACACCTCCGGTGCCGAAGCCAGTCACGCCTCTACCGGCCACGCCAGATTCTTCAATGGAAGATCGTCTACGGCGGATGGAAGAGGCGTATCGGAGAATCGAAGAGGCCAACAAGAAGATCCAGGGGCAGTACGACGGACTCCTGAAGAAATACGAAGAGCTCAATGGCCAGTTGAAGTCGGCTCGGGGTGATGAACCCGGTCGCGCGTCGTCCGCGACAACTCGGCCGGCGAGTCGCGTCGGAGCCGTCGAGTACCAGGAACCGCCCGGTCGAGCGGTCAGCGAGGGCATAGGCGCGCAGGGAATGGGAGGGCGGACGGCGCCTGGAGGCCCTTCCGGATTTGGTGCGGAGGGCATCGAGGCAAGGGGGGTGTTCCGAGAAGGTGGCGGGCTGCCCCCCACGACCGCGACGGGCGGAGGGTCTCCATCGGCCCCGGCCGGGGTCAGCCGGCGTGCAGCGGAGGGCATTGGAGCACGGGGGACGGGGGGACGCACCTATCCGACCGAGACCGTATCGCGCGGTGAAGAGAAGGTGCCGCGGCGTCTCGGCAAGGTCGAGTTCGCCGAGGGACTGGAGATCTCATCCGCCGACGATGAGTTCAAATTAACTTTCCACAACCTGACCCAGGCCGAATACCGAGCGTTTCCAACCAGTGAGGAGGGTCTTCTCCATTCCCAGTTCTTCATCCCTCGCGAGCGCTGGTACTTCACGGGACGCGTCACCAGGAACGTTGAATTCTACACCGTCATCAACCGAGGCTACGGCAGCCTGGACGTTCTCGATGCCTTCATCAGCTATCGGATCGACGAACGCCTCCAGTTTCGTATCGGCCGCATGAAGACGCCCTATCTTTATGAATTCTTTTCGATCGCCGAGGGTGACCTGATCGCCCCCGAGCGATCGATTTACGGGGCCAACATGAGTGCTAATCGGCAAATAGGCGCGATGGCGCTGGGCGAACTCTACGAGGGACGCTTGGGGTATGCCGCGGGTATCTTCAACGGCCCTCGCAACTCGTTTCAGGACTACAACGGCGCCAAGGACTTCATCGGCTACGTCAATTCCCGCCCGTTCTTGAAATCCGAGAGGTTCAAGGCCTTGAACTATCTCAACCTGGGCGGGTCGTTTGATGTCGGCTATCAGAACAACCCTACAGAGCCGAATATCCTCACAACAGCCAACGATGAGACGTCGGCGTCGAATAACGCAGTGGTGGAATCACTCTCTCCAACGTTTCTCGCCTTCAATAACAATGTGGTTGAACAAGGTGAGCGCACCCAATGGGCGGGGCACATGGTGTGGTTTTGCAAGAGCTTGATGGTGTTCGCCGAATACGGCGGGGGCGTGGCCGGCTACGCTTTGAGTAACAGCAAAACCTCCACGTACATCCCTTACAATGGCTATATGGTCCAGGCTTCGTATTTCCTCACGGGTGAAGAGCTGACCCGGCGTGTCAACGTGGTCAAGCCAAGGCGAGATTTCAGCTTCGCAAAAGGCAAGTGGGCTCCGGGCGCCTGGGAAGTTCATGCCCGCTACAGCGAGCTCGACTTCAGCAAGGAGATCTTCACCGCGGGCTTTGCCGATCCGAATCTCTGGAGCAACCACGCCTGGGCAACGGACGTCGGCGTCAACTGGTATCTGAACTTCTACACGAGAGTCTTCCTCGACTGGCAGCACTCGGAATTCGGCAACCCCGTTGTCATCGCCCCCAACCGCTTTGGGCCCACGCGTGACCTGTTCTGGTTCCGGTTCCAGGTCTTCTTCTGAGCCGGGATGAATGGATGTGAAGGACAAGGAGTCCAGGGGCCAGAGAGAGTCGCTCAGGGGATCATGGACGCGACGGCGCGCGCGACTCACAGG
>JBAUOX010001027.1:0-3952 GCA_049579985.1 Isosphaeraceae bacterium
CGCTCGGCCCACCGCCTACGCCCCTGCCGCCGTACCGCCCCGCGGGCGAGCCACCCATCCTCTCGCAGAATCCGGTACAGCCCTTGCCCGGCAATGCCCCCGCCCCGGCGGTGGACAGGCCCGCCAGCGTGGCCGGAGACAGGCCTCCGCTCGACGGATCCACGACTCCTGCCGGCGGAACACCAGCCCCCATGGGCGGAACGCCGCCGCCGGCCCTGCCGGCGAACTTCGGGTCAGGCTCGCGACCCGTCGAAACCATCATCGCGCCAGCTCGCGGCCAGGCCCAGGCACCAGCACCAGCACCAGCACCGGCACCAGCACCGGCACCAGCACCAGCCCCGGCACCTACTACGGCCGCGACCAGGCCCCAAACCGCGGAAGAGCTACCCGAACTGCCGGCGGAGATCGACCTGCCTCCTCTGCCCAAGTGACATGAGCTCCCGGCGAAGACCGGGGAATTGCCATGCGTCGCGCAGTAACAAATGTCAGGGCCGGTGCTTCTCCGCGAAGCACCGGCCCTTTTTGTTCTGCCGGATTCGTGTTGACCACTGCCTGAGCGGGCCGGCACAATAATGAGCATAGTGCGGGCTTCCCCACCCGCGGTGACGGATCGGATATGTTGCAACGAGTTTGCCGCGTCAACCGGGAAGCGTGAACCATGAGTGACCCGGCGCAAGCTGTTTGCGGTGGCGGATCAAGCCGGAGGCACTTCTTGAAAGCCGCCGCCATCGGCGGCGCCATGGGAACTCTGGCCTCCGGTCAGGCCGGCATGGCTGACGAACCGACGCCAAGCCAATCCAGCGTTCCGACCGTGACACTGGGCCGGACCGGTCAGAAGGTGACGATTCTTGGCATGGGAACGAGCTGGGCTCTGTCTCCCAGCTTCGTGCAGGCCGCGATCTATTCCGGTGTTCGCTACATCGATACGTCCGAGGTTTACGAGAACGCCCGGGCCGAGAAGATCATTGGCGAAGTGCTCGACCGTACCAGGCGGCGCAAGGACGTTTACCTGGTCACGAAGAACACCGCCTATCGCAAGAGCATGGGCACCGGCGTCACGAAGATGTTCGAGCAAAGGCTCAGCGCCAGCCTGGAGCGGCTCAAGACCGACCATGTCGACTGCTACTACCTGCACGGACTGGCCGGCAACCAGATCGAGCTGCTGCGCGACCCCGGCGTGAAGGCCGCGTTCGAGACTCTCAAGCAGCAGGGCAAGACCCGTTTCTGCGGCCTGAGCTGCCACGACGCCCGGCTTCCCGAGATCCTCGACACAGCGGCCGAGTGCGGCTGGATCGATCAGGTGATGTTCAAGTACAACTTCCGCGACGTGGGAGGCCGGGACCGGCACGACGAGCTGCAGCGGGCCATCGACAAGGCCGCCAAGGCAAACCTGGGGCTCATCGCCATGAAGACCCAGGGCGGGGCCATCAACTTCCCGGACAAGATGAAGCAGCTTCAGGAGAAGGGATTCAAAAAGGAAGTCGCCGCCGTCAAGTCGGTCTGGATGGACGGCCGGATTCACGTTGCCGTGAGCGAGATGACGACCCGCAGCGATCTCCGCGAGAACGTGGCGGCAAGCGCCGAGCCGGCACTGTCGTCGCGGGAGCGGAAGCTGCTCGACGATTACCGCCAGACCACGGCCCATCTTTATTGCCACGGCTGCGGCCACCTCTGCGAGACCGCGGCCCGGGGCGTTCCGGTCGCCACGGTTTTCCGCTACCTTCGGTATTACGAGGTCTACGGCAAACGCCAAGAAGCCCGCGCGCTCTACCAGGCGCTTCCGCCGGTCGCCCGCAACCTCGCGGCCGCCAACCTCGACGCCGCTGCCGCCGCTTGTCCCCACGGCCTGCCCGTCGTCGAGCTCATCGAACGCGCGGATCGACAGATGAGAGCCTGAACCGGCCGGCCTGATACACATCGATGGCCGGCAAACCCAAGGGCTGCCTGATCTCTTCAGATGGCTCACCTCCGCGCAGCAGCCGGCAGAATCGCCTCGAACCGATCCCACGGCACGGCGCATGTGGGCAGGTCCACGGCCCGAGTGTCGAGGCCTAGATCGAGGATGTATATTGTCTCTTCGTAATTCGAGCGCCGGGCTTCGGCCCTGCATTTCTGAACCAACGTGTCCTGGCGGTCGAACTCCGCGACCATCTTGAAAAGGGTCAGGATGCGCTCTCCGTGTGATCGGTGTTCGACGTGCATGGCCCGGCACCGCTCCCAATCGCGGAAACTGCACAGATCGTTCCGCCGGACAAGGAGCACCGTGGACGAGTGATGTCCGCCAAGGCAGAGCGCACCGCGCTCGTAGACAGGGGCCATGATCCAGACATCGTGCGGAAAGTCACGGTCGCCGACCTGTCCGCAGACCCAGATGGCCAGCTCCTGGAGTAGGTACGAGCCAAGCTTGTCCTCCATCGACACCAACGGTTGGTCTGGCTTCGTCCGCTCGGCGCGCTTGAGGAACGCGTCGCGCGCTGCGTGGTTGGGAAAAACCGCGTCGATCGGGTCCCTTCCGCACGATCGGACCCGCATGATTTCCTGCCCGTCAGGCCGCCTCTCGAGCAGGATCTTCTCCATCGTCAAGACCTCACGCGCCTCACCGCGCTCGGCCTGTCGGCGCAGCCGGCGCCACCGCCAGATGCCCAGGAGCCAGCCGAAGAGCATACCGAGAACGAATTGCGAGCTGGTGACCAAGCTCCTCAGCAACTCAGGCCCGAGGTGGGAGTTCAAGAACACGTCCACATCCGTCTTCCTTTCATGATCGGCCGAGATCGGCCATGAGGTGGCTTCGCCCCATCTCGTGTAACATTGGACGGATTCCGCCCGGCTGGATCAAGAATGCGGTTTATCGGGCGATGAAGAACCCGCCGCCCGATCGGGCTTCGCCATTCTGCGGGCACTCCGTTGCTCACGACGGGCCCCGGCAGTTCTCGGAGAATTGTTGGAGATTCCCCGAGAATCCAGTTGTCCCGGAACTGTCCAGGTGGTTCAATGACACTTGAACGGAGGCGATCGGATCGCCTGGCATCGCCTCCTGATCCGTGTTCTCAAACGCTTTCGCCCTGTTGTTTTTTAGGGAGATCGAGCGATGCGCAAAACCCTGACACTGCTCGCCGCGGGTGTGCTGTGTTCCAGCCTGGGTTTACTGCGAGCCGACGATGGCGGCAAGACCATCACCATCAAGGGTGACGGACTTTGCGCCAAGTGCGGCCTGAAGGACAAGGACGCCAAGAAGTGCCAGAACGCCGTGGTCGTCACCAGAGACGGCAAGAAGATCACGTACTACCTCGTCGGCAAGCTGTCCGATGATGCTCACAAGAGCCTCGGGTTCTGCAGGGCCTCGAAGGATGAGCCGGTGAAGGTTGAAGTGACGGGCACTTGCGAGAAGCAGGGCGACAAGCTCGTGCTGACCCCGACCGAGAAGATCAAGAAGATCGAGTGAGCGAATCGGCGGGACCCAGTTGTTTGCCGGCGCGCCCGCGATGCTCGAAATGTCCACCTCTGTGATGCCGAAAGGCGTTGAGCACAACACCACGGAAACCGTCCTGATCGTCGGGGCGAGTACGCGTGCCGTCGCATTCTCGGCTCTCCGGGCTGGGCTGAAGCCGAGGTGCCTGGATCATTTCGTTGATCGCGACTTCATGGCGATCTGCACCGTCGATCGAGTGGAGGCCCAAGAAGGAGTAGCCGGCCTGGAACGATTGGCGCTTGGTTCGTGAGTGTGAGGCTCGGCTCGATGAGCTGGAAACACTCTGGCAAAACAGTCTAAAAGCATGAAACTTCGTCGAGGTGACGGTCATGCTTCTGGACATCGATTATCTGCTCCTCGGCATGCCGGGAATCGCGCTCTCGCTCTGGGCCCAGTGGCGAATCGTTTCGGCTTGCTCGGCCGCCAGTCGGCTACCGGCATCGTCGGGCCTCACGGGTTCTGAAGCCGCCCGGCGCCTGATGC
>JBAUOX010001028.1:0-2078 GCA_049579985.1 Isosphaeraceae bacterium
CGTGGCCGGCGGGTGTCGCCGGAGATCTTACGTCTTTTCTGGTGTGATCGGTGCTGGTTGATGTCGGGTTACCAGCTCCGGAACGGCGAATCGGGTCGGGCGGCTGAGCTGGCTGGTCCTTGCTGCGTTGAGCGTCGTCGGGCGCCTTGACGTCTCGATCTCGAGCTGTGCCGTTGCGACCCGAGCGATCGGGTTTTCCGACGTTTTTCTCCGGCCGCTGAGCGCCGGGGGAGCGACTCTCCTCGGCCGGTCCCGCGGTCTGCGTCAGCTTCTCTTGCAGGACGCTCAATTTTCTGGTGAGCTTCTGAACCCGGTCGAGTTCATCGCGAATCGCGACACGATGTTCCCGGTGCATCGCCACGAACATTTGCACCATGAGAATCATATCTTGATGAAAAGACTCCATCATCCGCATCTGCTGCTGCCACATGGCAAGCTGCTGAGGGGGTACCGCGACGGCCTGCTCCCATTGCGAAGCTCGTTCGGGAACGAGCACGTCGGGCGCCAGGGCGCGGGATGATTTCACGACCCGAGCAGGTGTCGCTGGACGACTGCTGGATCGAACCGCCAGCGACGTCCCGCCCTTGCCGGAATGAGCTGCCCCGCTCGAGACTGTCGGGCTCGCCCCTGCTTCGAGTGGCACATCCCGACGGCTGATCTGTTCGGGAAGGGTCTCGTAGCGAAGGATGAACGTGAACTGTCCGATTCGCACCGTGTCGCCGTCCTCGAGCCAGGCCCACTTCACTCTCACTCCGTTGATCACAACCCCCTCGCGTGCCTGTAAATCAACGATCCACACTCCCTTCGAGGTACGCAGCAACGAGGCGTGGAACCGCGAAACGCTCGGATCACGAAGCACGATCCGGCACGACTCGGAACGTCCGACCAGGGCGATCCGGCTATCCATCCGCCAGAGTTGATCTCCCTCGCCGATTCGGATTGGCAAATCCAGTCCCGCCCGGGGAAGCTGGTGCGCGTCCGCAGTGTCGCTCGCACAGAAGGCCAAAGGATCCGGACATTGTGTGGCGTGGTTCAGGGACGGATCAGTCCCCGCCTGGCGAATCCCGTAAGGACCAATCCAAACCGTGCATCCGGGATCGAGCCAACCGTCAGTTCGTTGTTCGGTCTCTTCCTCCCAACGAAGCTGGGTCCGGCTGTTCAGATCGATGCAGAAAATTCGCCCCTCGACGACCTGGAGGAACGCGTGACGCCGGCTGACCTCTGCTCCGTGGAGAACCACGTCCGACCGGGGGTCTCGGCCAATGAGCGCGAATGGGCAGTCGAGTTGATGGGTGTCAAACCCCTCAATCGTCCGGCTCGCATCCTGGCATTCAAGTGCCAGAGGGGCACGCAAGCCGCAAGCATCACGGAATAACTCGAGCGCGGACGCCAGCATGGTCGAGAGCAATCTTCGCAAGAAAAGGGACAGGCCGGACCGCCGGCTCAGACGGCGGAAAGGCCCCCATCCGTCCAAGCAGAATTCACAAGCCACAATTCGACCGCGCCGGCCTTGGTTTCGCAAGCCATATCGAGTCGGGATCAGCCTCGACGTCGAGGTTGCGCAGGGAGTGAGCCCCGACCAGAAACTGCCCGAAAACCCTCAGCAGCACAATCAGGGGACCACGAAGGCTTCACGCAATGACGGCTCGAACCATGCTCGCTCCTCAAGCCAGGCAAGAGAGCAGTTGCCGGCCACCTCCGAAGGTGCCATCCCGTCACGGGGTTTGTCCGCGGTCCGGTAGTGGCGTAAAATCAATCAGCGCATCCGGCGGCCCGCGGCCGGCCGGCCTGGCGACCGTCCCCTTTGACCCGGCACTTCCCGCGGAGTACCATCCCCTCATAGGGACAAGTCCAGGGTTGGCGGGGGGTCGCCTCCCTGTTCTGACTCTGTCCGGCTTCTTGCCACGAAAGGGGTTTGTTACATGCCTCTTTTTGAGGTTGAAACCACGTCCCATATCATGATCGCATGCGCGGATGATGCGGATGCTGCGCGATCGTTTGCGGTCACGAATTATCCGGCCGAGGAGATTCTCCACGTGACCCACCGTCCTCGCGACGCCTGGGTGATCTCGAAGAAG
>JBAUOX010001029.1:0-12620 GCA_049579985.1 Isosphaeraceae bacterium
TGTTCCATGGGCTCGGCGGGCAGTTCCTCCAGGAACCGGGAAGGAAAGGTCGCCTGCTGCTGACCCCGGAACGTCCGGATCCGGCAGCGGCTGAGGTACAGCTCGCGCTGGGCCCGGGTGATGCCGACGAAAAGCAGCCGCCGTTCCTCTTCCAGTTGCTTATCGTCATCATTCGCACGCGAGTGGGGGAGCAATCCCTCCTCCAGCGCGTTCACAAAGACGACCGGGAATTCGAGACCCTTGGCGGCGTGCAGCGTCATCAATGTCACGGCGCCGGTTTGCCGGTCCCAGCGGTCGATGGGCGACGCCAGCGTGACTTCGGCCAGGAAGTCGTGTATCGAGGCCCCGGGATGATCCTGGTCGAACTCGCGAGCCGCCGAGATCAATTCGTCCAGGTTCGCCAGGCGATCCTCACCGTTGTCGCGCGTCTCCCCGGTCAGGTAGGTGCGATAACCTGTGCGTTCCAGGAGCCGGCGGATCACCTCTTCGGCCGGGTGGTCGCAAAGCGTGGCCAGCTCATCGACCAGCCCCGTAAACTCCAGCAAGCCGCGGGCCGCCTTGTCCTTGAGTCCCTCGACCTGCCCGGCCTGCCGCGCCATGGCCAGGAGTGGAATGCGCCGCTGTCGCGCGGCCTCAACCAGATGATCGAGCGACGTCTTGCCCAACCCCCGCGGTGGGACGTTGACGATCCGGGCAAAGGCCAGATCATCCTTGGGGTTGGCCATCAGGTTGAGGTAAGATAGGACGTCCTTGACTTCCTGCCGCTCATAAAACGAGACGCCGCCCACGATCTGGTATGGGACCTTGGCGGAGCGAAAGGCCTGCTCGATGGGACGCGTCAGAGCGGTCATCCGGCAGAAGACCGCGATGTCGCTGAATCGGAATTCGCCCTCCCGGACCAGGCTGTCGATCTTGCCCGCGATCCCCTCGGCCTCATCCGTCTCGCGGGCGTAGACGGTCAGCTCGACAGGTGCGCCCCGCGGGTTCTCGGTCACGAGAGACTTGGGCTTGCGGTTGCGGTTGAACCTGATCAAGTGATCGGCGACGCTCAGGATGTTCTTCGTGCTGCGGTAGTTCCGCTCGAGCTTGACGACCCGGCAACCGGGATAATCGCGCTCGAACTCGAGAATATTCGCCAGGTTGGCCCCTCGCCAGCCATAGATCGACTGGTCGGGGTCCCCCGTGACGCAAAGGTTGGGATGATCGACCGAGAGGGCTCGGACGATGGCATACTGAGCAAGGTTCGTGTCCTGGTACTCATCGACGAGGACGTACCGGTAGCGGCGGTCCAGGCCTGCGCGGACGTCGGGGTGGTTCTTGAGAATCGACACCACGTGGACGAGCAGGTCGTCGAAATCCACGGCCGACGAGGTTCTCAGCTTCTCCTCGTAGGCAGCGAACACCCGCGCTTTCAACAAATCCTTCTCGTCGCGCGCTCGGGTCCGGAGCACCTGGGGGCTGACCAGCTCGTTCTTGGCCCGGCTGATGGCCGCCTCGACGTGTTCGGGGGTGACGCCGGCCCCGTCGCCGACAACCTGATCCATGACGTCCTTGACGGCGCGGAGGCGGTCGGACTGGTCATAGATCGTGAACCCGGAATCGATCCCCGCCAGCTTGGCGTGAATGCGCAACAGCCGGGCGCAAAAGCCGTGGAACGTCCCCACCCAGACCCTGGAATTCGGCGCCAGGGCATCGATCCGCTGGCGCATCTCGCCGGCCGCCTTGTTCGTGAAGGTAATGGCCAGAACGTTTTCCGGCGCGATTCCCGAGTGCAGCAGGTGGGCGACCCGCCGGGTGATGACCCGCGTCTTGCCCGACCCGGCGCCGGCCAGGACCAAAAGAGGTCCCTGGACGTGCGTGACCGCTTCGCGTTGGGCCGGCGTCAAATCGTCAAGTAAATCCATAAAGATCGATACATCCTGCACCGCGGCGTTCCCAACCACCAACCAGGTGGCGAAAACCGGTAACGGTTTCGAGCAATGTCTGAACGTCTGTCGCTTTTCTCAGTATAGCGGTGGGAAATGCCGGTCGCGAGGCAACTTCGACCTGCTCTCGAACGATGACCAGTACCTGGCAGGAGTGTGAAAGGCCAGTTAAGATAAGTCATGTGGTTAAAGCATGCACCCATGCATGATCGTAGCCTGGGGCAACGCCTTGGCCGTTGGTCTGACGGGGCGTTGCCCCGTGCTGAATTGTTATCGCCCTTTCAGGGCTGCGCCAAACCCAGGGTTTTGCTTACGAACACGCCCCGAAGGGGCACAACATGTCAGCCCAGGGCAACGCCCTGGCCATTCTTTTTGCAACCCTAATCCTGCCTTGATTCCTAGAATCAACACCGTGCGGAATGATGATTGACGGTCCGAAACGACCGTGCTAGCTTGATGACGATAGTTCGACCCGTGGAAGCACGATCATTCTCCCTGTTGCGTGGTTAACCGCGCTCGGATTTGTTTCAGTTCAGGTTCCAAAGGCGTTTGCCCGTCCACAGAAGAGCCCCCCGGAGAATCCGCACCGATGAGCTCCCCGTCGAGATCAAACGCCATGCGCTTCGGCTCGCAATCCCCAGACCTGACTACGACCCTACACGCTGAGCTTCAACTTTCGCCGATCCTCCCGCTGCAGTCGACCGGGCTCACGATAGATGGTCTATCCCACGCTCTCAAGCGCTCGATGGATCTGGCCGGTGCGCTGGTCGGGATGCTATTGCTCGCTCCGGTGATGCTGGGGATCGTCGTTCTAATCCGGCTCGACTCCTCCGGTCCGGTCCTGTTCCGCCAGTTGCGTTGCGGCCGTCACGGACGCCTCTTCCACGTGCTCAAGTTTCGCACGATGGTCGTTGATGCCGAGCAGCGCCTGGGCGATCTGGAGAAGCATAACGAGTCCGAGCATGGCGTGCTGTTCAAGCTGCGCGATGATCCAAGAGTCACATCTTTGGGACGTTTCTTGCGGCGATCGAGCCTGGACGAGCTTCCCCAGCTCGTCAACATCCTCCGCGGAGAGATGAGCTTGGTTGGCCCTCGCCCTCTCCAGTTGCGGGACAGCGACAAGCTTCGGGAACTCGATCCTGAAGGGTTCGCCTGTCGCCTCCGGGTGTTGCCAGGGCTTACCGGCCCCTGGCAGGTCGGGGGGCGGAGCGATGTTGATTACTCCCACATGGTCAAGCTGGATCGAGAGTACGTCGAGAACTGGTCCATGGCCCGGGATCTCCGGATCCTCGTCCGGACCTTCATCGTGGTACTGGTCGGCCGCGGGGCTTACTGATCGTGAGGATCCGGCGGCATCTTCACCCCGCACCGCTTCCTCGGACTGGCCTGCGGGATCAGCAGCGGACCAATCCCCTGGCGAGCCGGCAGCCTCGACACGCGAAAATCGTCCCTCGCGACTCTCGAGCTGTGCTCACGTCCTCGTCGCGCAGCCGGCTCAGGAATGAGGCTGTGATCGTTAAAACGTATGATCAGATTCGCATTCATTTTCCTGGGAAGGACGCTGGGCATGGAGATCCTGGGAATCGGCACCGACATCGTCGAATGCCCGCGGATCGGCAAGATGATCGAGCAGTACGGCGAGCTATTCCTGCGGCGGGTTTACACGGCCCGGGAGGTTCGCTACTGCCAGTCGAGGAAGCACGCGATCGAGCACTTCGCGGGCCGGTGGGCGGCCAAAGAGGCGATTCTCAAGGCCATGGGCGCCGGCTGGAGCCGGGGCATCTCCTGGACCGACATCGAGGTGCGGACCGGCGAGTCCGGACAGCCGCAGGTCATGGTGGGCGGCATCGCCAAGGAGGTCGCGCGCGAGCGCGGGATCGCCGACATCCTGATCTCCATCTCCCACTGCCGGACTTACGCCACGGCGTACGCGATCGCCCTGGCTCAGAAGGCGCCCGCATCGACGGCCCCACCTGCTGAGGAGGGTTGAGCCGGTCGGGAGCGGAGGGCCAGTGAAACGGGCCCAACCTGCCGGACCGCTCGGGATCCGGACAGATCTGGCCCGGGCATCCTCAGCCGCCCATGACGGCGCTGATTTTTTGCTGTGTGGCCTCGCCGGGCTCCTTGGTTCCCTTGCACTTGGGGTACTTGGAGCAGCCGAGGAAGTAGCCGCGACGGCCGCGGCGGACGACCATGGTGCTGCCGCAATCATCGCAGGTTTCCCCGACTTCGATGGCGTTCAGGTCGGCAGCCGGGGATGCGGGGGCGGCGGGGGCCAGCTCGGCAAGCTGTTCCTTGAGCTCGTCCGGGACGGGCGCCGTGCCGCGGCACCTGGGATAGCCGGTGCAGCCGAGGAACGGCCCACGGCGGCCCTGGCGCACGGCCAAAGGCTTGCCGCACTTCTCGCACTTCACATCGATCTTGACCGTCTGCACCGGCTTGCCCGCGCTGTCCACCGGCAGGATGTTGCGGCACTTGGGATAGCCGATGCAGCCGAGGAACGGCCCACGCGGACCCTGGCGCAGGGCCATCGGCTTGCCGCATTTCTCGCAGACGTGCTCGGTCTCGACATGGGACGGCACGGGGTTGCCCTGCGCGTCGATGTTGAACGATTCCGTGCAATCGGGATACCCCGAGCACGACAGGAATTTCTCGCCCCGCTTGTTCTCGCGGATCAAGAGCGGCTTGCCGCACTTGGGGCAGGCGTGCTCGCTGGCGACGGCCTCGGCCCGCGGCTGTCCTCCCAGCGGCCGGGTCGCCTTGCAATCGGGATACTTCGAGCAGCCCAGGAACTGGCCGGTCCTGCCGAACTTCAGCACCATCGGCGCACCGCAGACGTGGCAGACCTCGCTGGTAGGAATCAGTACCCGCTCCATCTGGGCCTGCGCCGTCTTGAGCGCATCCTGGAACGGATAGTAGAACTCGTCGAGCACCTTGACCATGTCTTCCTTGGCGGTCGCGATGTCGTCGAGCTCGTCTTCCATGTGGGCGGTGAACTTCAGGTCGAGGATCTTGGGGAAATGCTTGACCAGCAAGTCGGTGACCACCATGCCCAGGTCGGTGGCGAAGAAGCGTCGTTCCTTCTGTTCGACGTAGAGCCGGTCCTGGATCGTCTGGATGATCGGGGCATAAGTGCTCGGCCGGCCGATGTTCTCCTTCTCCAGGGCCTTGATCAGAGTCGCCTCGCTGTACCGGGGCGGCGGCTGGGTAAAGTGCTGGGTGGCGTCGAGCGCGTGCAGCTCGAGCGTCTGGCCCACGGCGAGTGCCGGCAGGAGTTCGTCCTCGATTTTTCCGCCGGGCGGCCAGACCCTGCGGTGGCCGTCGAACTTGAGCACCTTGCCCTGGGCCTTGAACAACCCCGGACCGGCGGTGATGCCCACGTCGGTCACGCTGAAGACGGCGGGCGCCATCTGGCTGGCGACGAATCGCGCGTAGATCAACTGGTAGAGCCGGAACTGGTCGTGGCTGAGCTGGCTCTTGATCTGCTCGGGCGTCAGCTTCAGGTCGGTGGGCCGGATGGCCTCGTGAGCCTCCTGCGCGTTCTTGCCGGCAGCATAGCGGATCGGCTTGGACGGCAGGTACTTCTCTCCGTACCGGGTCGCGATCAGGTCGCGCACCGATTGCATCGCTTCTTGCGAGACGCTGAGGCTGTCGGTTCGCATGTAGGTGATCAGTCCGACCGGACCGGAGCCGTCCACGTCGATGCCCTCGTAGAGCTCCTGCGCGACTTTCATGGTCCGCTTGCTGGCGAACCGCATGCGGATCGCCGCCTGCTGCTGCAGCGTGCTGGTCTTGAACGGGGGATCAGCCTTGACGGGCTTGTCGGCCTCATCGACTCGCGCGACGACATAACTGGCCGAGGCCAGCTCGTCGCGGATCTTGCGGGCGTCGGCCTCGGCACTGGCCGCAAACTTGGCGCCGTGGTATTCGGCCAGAGCGGCCTGAAACCTGTCGGAGTCGGCCTTGGCCCCGGTCGGGCTGACCGTCGCGGTGATCTTCCAGAACTCTTCGGTGACGAAGGCGCGGATCTCGCGTTCGCGGTCCACGATCAGGCGGACGGCCACCGACTGAACGCGGCCGGCGCTGAGGTTGCGCGCCACCTTGCTCCAGAGCAGGGGGCTGAGCTGATAGCCGACGAACCGGTCGAGGAACCGGCGCGCTTGCTGGGCGTTGACCATATCCATGTTGACCGGCCCGACATGGCCAAAGGCGTCCTTGACGGCGCGTTCGGTGATTTCATGAAAGGTGACGCGGCGTACCCGGTCGTCGGAAAGGTCGAGGGCCTGCTGCAAGTGCCAGGCGATCGCCTCGCCCTCGCGGTCGGGGTCGGTCGCCAGGTAGACGACGTCGGCCCGAGCGGCCTCGCGCTTCAGATCGCCCACGGTGTTTTTCTTGGCCGGAACGATTTCATAGGAGGGTGAGTAACCATGCGCCACATCCACGCCGAGCTTTCGCTTGGGAAGATCGCGAACGTGACCCATGCTCGCCTTGACGACGTATTTTGGGCCCAGGAACTTGTTGATCGACCTGGCCTTCTTGGGACTTTCGACGATGACCAGGGAGTGGCCTCCGCTGCCGCGTGCAGGCGCCTCGCCCGCCCCGGCCTTGGGACGCGGGCTCTTGGGCGAGCGGGACGTCGATCCGGTCGTCGCACGCTTGCGCGGAGCGGGTTTCCTGGGGCTTCCGTTTTCACTCGTCGTCGTTGCTGCGGACTTTCTTGCCACGGTATCATCCTACCTATCCTCTTCCGATTCCACTGTTTCGGTCGATCCTTCTCGACCTGCACGAACGCCGGGCCCTGGGGCGATTGAGGTTGCCCCGGGAAGGAATCCTGGTACGATTACGCTTGGGCCGCCCATGATCAGACCCCGCGTCCTTTCTCAATAGCGACATAGCTAGGGTATCGGGGCGTGTCAAGAGGGGGGTGCATGTAGCCACTACCCCGACGGCCTGTTTTGCCACCACCGAGGAACCCCATGCCGTTTGAGGTCTTTCGCCGCCATCAGCGCAAGCTGTTAGCGATCTTTGCCATCATGGCGATGTTCGGATTTGTCGTCTCCGACAGCTTGCCGAGGCTGCTCAACTCGAATCCTGGCGGTCGCGACCAGAAGGTCGCGGAGCTCTATGGCAAGTCCGTCTACCAAAGCCAGCTCCATGAGATGGCCCGGCAGCGAAACCGGGCGAATCTTTTTGTTTCCGGCCTGGGCCAGTTCATGTCCCGAGAGGTCTTTGGCGGACTCAAGCAGCGGGACATGGTCGACGCCATGATCCTTCAGCACGAGGCCGACCGGTTGAACATTCCCGCCACTGCCGAGATCGGGCGGGAATGGTTGAGGCAGATCACCGGCGGCCGGATGAACGGGGAGCTGTTCAACGTCCTCTTCAGCCGGTTCAGCAACGAGGTCAGCGAGGAGCACCTGCTCGCCGACATCGCCAACCAGGTCCGCTTACGCAAGGTTCGCCTGCTTCTGGGATACCCGGTCGTGACGCCTTACGACGTCTACCGCTCGTACCGCGACCAGAATGAGCGGGTCGGGGCCAAGATCGTCGAAATACCCGTCGATTCGTTTCTCTCCAAGGTCTCCGAGCCGGCGGCCAGCGAGGTTCGGGCGCTCTACGAGAAATACAAGGACGTGCTCCCAGACCCCACTAGCGAGACACCCGGGTTCAAGATCCCGCGGCGGGTCCAGCTCGAGATCCTGTCGCTCGACGGCAACGCCCTGGCCAGAGGCCTGCGCGACAAGGTCACGGAAGCCGAGCTTCGGTCTTACTACGAGAATCACAAGTCCGAGTTCGAGGTTCCTTCGGAACTGCCCGCGGATCTATTCGCCGACCAGCCCGACCTCACGCCACCTATCATGCAGGCGTTCTCCGAGGTGCGCGGCATGCTGGCTCCGCGACTCGCGGAGGAGAAAGCCCAGTCCGAGATCCTCGACAAGTTCACGCGGATCAAGGAAGCCGAGATGATCCCGTTTGCCGACAAGTACTTAGCCGCGCTCGATGAGCAGGAAGAAGCCAAGAAACAGGGCAACGGCTCCAGCGTGGGCCCGCCCGCGCCGGGGGATCTCAAGGCGATTGCCGATCGCGAGGGTCTCAATTACGAGAAAACCTTCTTGCTCTCGCTCCAGGATGTCAATCGGCTCGGACAGATTTCCACTGCCGAAGTCGGCCTGACGCCGCTGAGCGGCGGCCGCAAGTTCGTCGACGAGATGTTCGACCCCAAGACCGGACTCTATGAGCCGATCGAATTGACCGACGTCCTGGGCACTCGCTTCCTGGTGCGCAAGGTCAAGGACGAGCCGCCGCATGTTCCCACTCTGGAACAGGTTCGCTCCGAGGTCATCGTCGCCTGGAAGATGGCCCAGGCCCGCCCGCTTGCGGAGAAGGCGGCCGGCGAGCTGGCCAGCCGGATCAAGGCCAAGGGGGCAACCCTCATGGACTCCAAGGTCGACGGTTTTCGCGTGGAGAGCATTCCTCCCATCACGCGATCTCAGACGAGCTTCATACCGACATCGATGTTCGAGCCCAGCCCCGTCGTTGAGACCCCCATTCCCGACGTGCCGCAAGCTGGGGAAGCGTTCCGCGACGCCTACTTCGGTCTCCAGGCGGGGTCGGTGGACGTGGCGCCCAATCAGCCCAGGACCGTCTACTACGTCATGACCCTGGACCGACGCGAGCCGGCGACTTTCAGCGCGCTCTATGCACCCAACGGCGACGAGTATCGTTACAAGAGCATGGCCCGTGAGCAGGCTTCCAGGCAGCAGGACGAGCAGTGGATGGGCTGGCTTCGCCAGCAGGCCGGGCTGAAGCCGGACTGGATTCCTCCCGACGAGGCCAAGAAAGACGAGGCGGCCAGAGGCTAGAGACCGCGGGTCAGCGGCCCTTCACGACGGCGATCCCGACGCGGATGCCAACTTGGCCAGGAACGGATCGAGCGCTTCCAGGAACAACCCGGGGCGCTCGACGTGCGGCATGTGCCCGCAGTCGGGGATGATGGCAAGCCGGCCATCGCGCACCCGGCGTGCAGCCTCGTGCGCGTGGGCAACCGGGATGATCTGATCGGAGTCTCCCCACACAATCAAGGTGGGCACAGGTAAATCCGATAGCCGGTCGAGCACAATCTCACTCTGCCCCTGGTGATCGATCAAGGACCGGGATACTGCGAGCTGGTCTCCGAGCAGCCCGGGACGCATGCCGAGCCAGAACTGATCCAGATACCACTCCGCCGGAACCTGTTCCGGATGGGCGAAGCATCCGTTGGCGCGCACTCCCAGGCGCTGAAGCTGGCCAGGTGGCGTGAGCGCCCAGAGAGTAGACCACTCACCAAGACCGGGGAGCGTCATCAGCGTCAAAGCCGGGTTCAACTGCCGTCCCAGCCCCGCGCTGGAGACCAGGGCCAGGCCACGTACCCGCTCACTGCGGTCGTCCAGTGCCATCTGAAGGGCGGCCAGTCCCCCCAGCGAATGCCCGATGACCACTGCGCGCTGAACTTGGACCGCGTCCAGGAAGTCGGCCACGAACGATCCGTACCATCCCGCCACGTATCTTCCTGCCACGAGGTCCGATTTCCCCGAACCCGGCAAGTCTGGAGCCAGGACACGGAATCGCTCTGCCAGTCGGGGCATGACCCAGCGCCACGCCAACGCGCTTTCTCCCCCACCATGGAGCAAGACCAGCGTGACGTCCTGACCCGGGCCTGCCGGTGGGCCTGCCGAAAGATAGTGAGTGCGCAGGTGATTGACCTGCACCGTGCGGCTCTTGATGTTCATGGTGCCTTGATCTCGCGACGGCGCGGGAAACGTCGGTTACTCGGGCTTCTTCGCTGAGACTGCCGATCCGCCTTGGTGAGCAATTATCCTCGTTTTCGGGCGATTGAGGAAGAGGACATTCAGTACTTGATAAACTTTCCGGACCCTGAGCTGTCTGGCGCCGCGGCCATGACCCGCCCCCGGCAAGCCTGGTGAGATTGCACGCTATCATTGACAAAGGGGAGGAAGGGGGCTTGACATGTCTTGAAGAACTTATAGCATCCGGAATACACGGGATGAGCAGCCTTTTCTCAAGGACGAGGAAACCCCGATGATCAACTCCAACTATTTTGAGCGTCTGGTCATGTCCGTCGAGAGAATCGCCCGCCACACGTATTATCCGGGCATCGATGAGGCCATCGAGCAGTGCCTCGAGGATATCGATGAGCTGATGCATGCGGAACGTATCACAGCCGAAGAACGTGAGGCACTGCGCGTCGTTCTCCTCGGCATGACGTTCAATGCGTCAAACAACACGTCGAACGCGGCCTGAGCCACCCTTTTCTTGCGTTCCAGACGCTCGCTCGCTTCACTCGCAACTGACCACCGGCTATTCAAAGCATCGCCTCTGCCACCACGATCAGGCAGACCCAGGCGAGCGGCCACGTGACCAGCAAGCCCACGGCCACGTGATGGGTCCAGGAAACGGAGTCGCGACCTTGCGGGCGGATGCGTGGCCCGAACAAGCGCAAGACCAGTCCAGCGGCCAGCGGCACCAGACCAAACAGGATCGTATCACTGAACCTGAAGCTATGCAGCCGGATCGGGAGAATGAAGACACCCATGACGATCCAGTAAACCCCGATCAGCAGCCAGGCCATCTCGGCCCAGGTGCGCGCGGTCGAAGTGGCGGGCTGGGCAGATTGTTTGCCGCCCAGGTCCACGGGGCGTGCGCGCCTGTGTCGCAGCAGGATCAGTGGCCCGCTCATCGCCATACCAAGCCACACGTAAAACCCGACGGCGAACAGGCCCAGGGCCGGCGAGACGCTGCCCTGAGGCCAGAAGGCACGGAACAGGACCGCCGCGAGGCCATAACCGACGACCATCGCAGCCACATCGATGAGTTGAATCCGGAACTGAGGCTTGCCCGGTTGACTCTCGCTCATGGGAAGACGCCACCTCTCGCATCCAGGACTGCGTGGCAGACCGATTGTACGATTGACCCGTCGATCCGCGGGCTGCGTCAGCTCAGGACGACCATGCCCAGCCCGCACTGAATCGGCCAGGCGATTGCGTTGATGTCTCGACCCTGGTCACTTCGTTCCTTGCAATGTCGCCTTCAATTCCTTGAACATGGTGCCATGAGTCATTCTAATCCAGCGAACAACAGGGTGTCGCGCTCTGCCCCGGTCTGCCCAAACCGCGTCTGTTGACGTATAATAAAACAAGGTTTTGGGACGTCCGGCACGGCAGCTTCCGTTTTATCCCTGGGGGGCGTCTCGTCGCCAGGTCTTTGACTTGGTCTTTTGGCTTGGTCATCCACCGTTTTTCCCCGCTTGCCGGCGGGGGCGCCACCCGACGATTCTTCCGGTGAGGTGAGAGGCATGGCTTTGCCCAAGGTCGTGATCGTGGGTCGGCCCAATGTCGGCAAGTCTTCGCTTCTGAACTGGTTGGCGGGGCGAAGGATCGCGATCGTTGATGACCTGGCGGGCGTCACCCGCGACCGGGTGGGTGCACTCGTCCAGCTCGGCGACGACGAGAATCCCCGGTTCTTCGAGCTGATCGACACCGGCGGCATCGGCATGGTCGACCGCGACGATCTGAGCGAGGATGTGGACCGGCAGATCGATACGGCATTGAACGAGGCCGGACTGATCCTCTTCGTGGTGGACATCCGCGAAGAGCTGATGCCACTCGACGAGGAAGTTGCCCAGCGGCTGCGGTATCTCAAGACGCCGGTCATCCTGGTCATGAACAAGGCCGATTACCCCGAGATCGATCAGCGGGGCGGAGAATTTTACAAACTCGGTCGCGGCAAGCCGATTCCGGTCTCGAGCCAGCAGAACCGTAATCGCAAGGCTTTGCTCAAGATGATCGAGGAGATGCTGCCCGGCGGCAAGGATGCAAAGCCGGCCGAGGCGGTCATGAAGATCGCCGTGGTGGGCCGGCCCAACACGGGCAAGTCGACATTTATCAACACCTTGGCCCACGCCGAGCGGATGATCGTCTCGGAGCGGCCAGGAACCACGCGCGACTCGGTCGACGTCCATTTCGAGCTCGACGGGCTTCCTTTTCTCGCCATCGATACCGCCGGGGTCAAGCGCAAGGCCAAGATTCGTGACAGCCTCGATTTTTATTCGATTCACCGCGCCGAGCGGTCGATCCGCCGGGCCGATGTGGTTCTGATGCTGATCGACCCCACTCAGGGCATCACCCGGCTGGACAAGCAACTGGCCGATTACATCGCCAAGGAATACAAGCCTTGTATCTTCACGATCAACAAGTGGGACCTCATGCTGACCGATCGGAACGACCCGTCTCAGGGCAACATGGCGCGATTCGCCAACGTCGTGCAGCATGCATTCCGCAACATGAGCTACATGCCGCTGGCCTTCATCACGGCCCAGACCGGCAAGAACGTCAAGGCATTGTTGAATCTCGGCCAGTCGCTCTACAAGCAAGCGAACCGGCGGGTCGGCACCGGTGCATTGAATCGCGTGCTGCGGGAGGCCGTTGAGGCCCATCCCCCTGCCATGTCCGAGAACCGGACTCCCCGGGTCTACTATGCCACCCAAGTCGGCACCAATCCCCCGACCATTGTCCTGTTCGTCAACAGCACCCGACTGTTCGACCCGACCTACCAGCGGTACCTGCTGAATGTGTTTCGGGAAAAGCTGCCGTTCCACGACATTCCAATCAAGCTCTATATGCGCGCTCGCAAGCAGAC
>JBAUOX010001030.1:0-7349 GCA_049579985.1 Isosphaeraceae bacterium
ACCGGGTGTTGAAGATTGCATCCCGTTAAGGGCGACGGCAAGAACTTACGCGTTTGACGCGATTTGTGCTCCCGAGCTTTCGGGACACCGCCCTTGTCAGGGCAACCGCCGTCACATGCACGATTCATCATCCGAGGCTTCTCGCGTTCAACTCCGCCCAAGACGCATTAGCGACCTGGGGAGGGGGGATGTGTTGGCATTCTCGGGCTGAAACCCAAAACTTGACTCAAACGCTATGAGTTTTGGGATTTAAGTGCCCTAGCCGGATGCGTCGTTGATCGCGTCCCGAGTCGAAGATGCCACGTGACATCCGAGCGAAGGAGACTGGAGCATGTCCAGCGACGAGGTCTTGACAAGGCGAGATACGGGGGAGGGAAAAGTCGACCCACCAGACGTCACCGGGTTTCATCGGCTACGTCTCCCACCGTGGCTTCGGCACACTCGAGCGCCTCCGCTTCGCGCGCTTCTTCCTGGGCCAGCTGCTTGTAAGCGACCTCCAGATCCTTGCCGATGACGTGGGGCCGCACGAGGGACTCGATGAACCGGTTGATACGCCGCCGGCCGACGACGGTGTGCAGCCCAGCGTAGACTCGCTCGTCAACGGTGATGGTCAGTTTCTTGTGCATTGCAGCCTCCGGCAACACGTGTTACTGCACGTATTGCAGCGGCAACCCCTCTCGGGAGCAACCTGTTTACGCGAGAAAATGCCATGCACTTAGGCGCTTCTTCTCCACACCCGAAGCTTCCCATGTAGCGCGCGGACAGGTGAGCCATACGCTGGCCAACAAGGCCGTCGGTAGAAGTCCCCATCTCCCCACCCGCCGAAGAGCAAGTATTCCGGGGTGCCGGCGGGGTTTCTCAAGACCGAGCGGCCAAAAATCCCATTTTGATCTTTAAAACTCGTCCAGTTTCCACCAAATCCGGTTCCAGGCTGAATCACTGCGGCTACTGCCGGGACTACCCGATTGCCGTGATACAACGCCTGAAAGGTAGCCACGCCGTCCCCACCGATGTAGAGCAGGCTGAATCGGCTGGGGCCATGATCCGGCCCGTACTCTTCCCGCCTCTCATGAATCGACCAGAATCCAAACGGAGGCTTGATCCAGTCAGCCCGAGATCTTGGGTCACCGTCCGAGGGCCGAGGGAACTGTGGCGTCCATCCGTTCGGGGTTAGCTGGCGTTCAGTGACATCACGATGCGCAAGAATTCGATACCCGCGGAAGCCGTCAAGGTTCTGGAGTAGGCTGTCGCGCCCAACTCCATAATCGACGTAGACGAAACTGTGGAAATTGCCGGCCAAGTATTTGACCGGGTCGCCATCGAACTCACACGCCGGGTAATAGACGGAACCGCTCAGCACTTCACGGATGCATAGTTCTGGTAGCGGCACGCTGGCGTTCGAAATCCAGTCGGGCATCGGCTGGGTAGGGATTTCCGGTATCATTTTACACCTTCCGGGGGAGGGAAAAAGGGGCGTCGCTGATATCGACCGTTTGTGAGTGGAAAGAGCCTATTAACCGGATTGTTCGTTTCCATCCGCCCAGAGGGCGCCGTAGAGTCCCCGCGCGAGGCGAATGGTTTACCTCGCCCGGGCTCCCTGACCCGCCACTGCTGCGCCCTTCAGCCCCTGGAGCTGCTCCGGCTCGATGATCCGCGAATGCTCGCGGTCGGCCAGGACGCATCCCGTCTCCTGCTGGAGGCGGAGCGCGAATTCCTCGGCCATTCGGTTGGGCCAACCCCCGATGCGCCAGGGGCAGACGAGATATCCATCACGGAACTCGACCTTGCCCCTCTCCAGCGTTGGGCTCCCATCCTTGTCAATACCGCCAAGCTCCTTGAGCAGGCGATCAACGACGTCTATCTCCAGTGGGCGCAGGACGGCGATGCGGCGCTCGCTGACGATGGCGGCGGGATCGAGATGACCTATGGTGAGATTGTGCAGCATCATCGTTCCCTTTCCGCCATTGCACGCAGGATGCGCCTGGCGCCGTCGGTGATCCGTAGCTCGGTGTCGGCAGCCCGACGCTCGGCCTCCGAGTGGGACACGCCTTGCCCCTCAGTGGTATTCATGGGCGATCACGGCGTCGCACCGGTCGCGCAGGCGTGCTTTCCCCCAAATCGACGATACCGTCGAGCGCGGAAGGGGCCACCCACTTTCTGGCACAAAAGGAACGTGGGTCGCCCCTTTCGCCTGTTTGTTTGACGCTGGAAATACGTCATCTTCACCAGTTGGCGAAGGCGAGGAGATAGCCAAGCCATGGGTCAGGGATGGCTATTGGGGTCATCGACCGAAAGCCCTTCGGCGAGGGCGGCGGTGTTGAGTTCGGCATCGGCCGAGAGCAGCGTCACCAACGGGTCGGTGGCATGGATTTCCAGAACCGCCGCGAGCTGCACGGCATCATAGCCACGCAGACCATGCCTTCTCGCCAGCGTCGCGGCTTGGGCGACCAGCCCGGCCGACACCTCGACGACGCGGTATTGGAGGGCGAAATCAAGCTGGAAATCCGCCACGGCGGTCGCGGCGTCCTGGGGCGTGATCGAGCCGCCACGCTCCCGCCGCGTGATGGCGGCTACCGTCTCGGCCAGCGTGATCCGCACGACGAATAGCGAATGCCGGACAGTCGGAGCGGCCAGGGCCTGCACCCAGGCGGTGCCGGTTTCCTGCACGTAGCGCTTGAGAACCGTGCTGGTGTCGAGGAAATAGGCCGCCACCGTTAGCGACGCTCGCGGATGACGGTTTCAGAAATCGGCTCGCCCTGGATCGGGACTGCACGCCGGTTCCGGTAAGGCGTCATGTCGGTGATCGGCGGCTTGATCTCGCTGATAATCCCGGCTTCGAGCAGTCGGCGTTGCAGCTCCTGGTCGGCTATTTCCTCCGGCGTCATTTCGGGTTGGCAAGTGGTCTTTGCGGGCGTCAACTCTGCCTGCCGATGTCGCTCCAGGGCGTCGCTGATGACCTCATTCTCGGTCGAATAGCGACCGGCTTGCACTTGGTCGTGCACGTAACGCTCTAAATGCTCGGGTAAATGGATTGTCATAGTATTAAGCTCCTTTGCCCTAGATTACCACGATCGGGGGATTTTGCCAAGTTTTACCAGCCGAGGCAGGAAGAGGGCAGGAAAAGGTGTCGGGAACCGCTGAATTGCTTCTTGGGCCGCCCCTGGGGTCGAAGTGTCATCCTTTTCCTGGTATTCGATTCCCGACACGTTTACCTCGACGCGAGGCCCGGTGCGGCACTGCTGCGCCCAGCCCTTCCTTCGCCTCAATGGCTCCGTTTCCGTTTCGCAGGCGTGCTTTTGCCCAGGATCGCCGTCGTCTTTCGAGCATCCCCGGGCTGTTCCCGGCGTCTCCGAACCTCTTGCAGCAGGTACTCCAACAAGTCTTCCAAACGCTCCAGCCCTCTCTCGTTGTCGTCGCAGGCGACCTCGGCATACGCGGAGATACGGGCGCCCGGCTTGCGTTCGCCCATCAGGTCGCGAAGTACCACGCTACCATCCGAGGCAGTTTCCACAGCGAACTGCTCGCCGTCTGCGTCAATGTTCGTGACGATTCGCATGCCTCTATCCTTTCAGCTCAGCTTATCAGCCGCTGGAGTCCTGTAAAGACGCGCAGGTTCTGGGCATAATGGCAGATCCAGATTTGCTCCTCGCGAACAGCCACCTTGGTCGCGATTTCTCGACCCAGCTCAAGGACGGTGACATCCAGCAAATCGAGGGGCGTGCCCGCCTTGCGAACCGAGAGGATGCGAATGACGAGGGTCCGTTGCTCCCACAGCGTTTCTCCGTAGAAAACCCCATCGACTTCGTAGATCGAGAATCCGTCCAGGACGACGCTACCCAGCCGGTTCCTCGTCTTGTCGCGGAGCATCTGGTAAAGCTCGGAACGGAACTCGATACTCTTGGGCAGGTAGATCTCAACGCAGTCCACCTGCTTCCTGTCAAGCAGGGGCGGCCGCACGAAAAGCAATTCGCCGTGGGGCATGGCTCGCTCTGTTATGAGTAATGACCGATGAGCTGAAAGCCGTGGCAAAAAAAGCGCTCACTCGACTTCCCCCCCTCTAGACCGTCAATCGTCTTTCCTCGCGCTCCTGCCCAGATCTTATGGCTACGCGTCCCCCGCGCCAAGTTGCTCCGCAACTTTGAGTTGGCAAACCTCTTTCATCCGAGCAAAAGAGCTCGAAAGTCGACCGCAAAGCGGTAAAGAAGAGCCGACCTGTTCCGCGCAGATTGCCCTTGCGTTGGAGTGATGCTGGAAGTTTTGAAAGAATAGTCGCTTGCGACATGTAGGCTATTCGCTCATATGGCACTCATGCCGTGGTCGCATTGCCAATGCATTTACCGAATCTTTACGGTTTTCATCGATTACGTCAGCTCCAGTTGCACTTTGATGGCCTGTTCGACCGCGCCCATGTCGATTTTGGAGAGTCGGCCAGCGCGGTTCTGGAGGCGGCGCTTGCTCACGGTCGTGAGCTGGTCAGCCATCGCCTTGTGCGGCTTTCGCCGCACGGTCACAAGGGCCTCGCTGGGGTAGAGCCGGTCCACGGTGGTGGTCAGTGGGACGACCTGCAGCCTGTTGAGATACTTGTTGGCGGCATCGTTGCTCACGATGACAGCGGGCCGCTCCTTGCGCACCTCGCCCCCAACCGCCGGCTCAAAGTTGACCCACCAGACGTCACCGCGTTTCATCGGCTACGTCTCTCACCGTGGCTTCGGCCCACTCGAGCGCCTCCGCTTCGCGCGCTTCTTCCTGGGCCATCTGCTTGTAAGCGACCTCCAGATCCTTGCCGATGACGTGGGGCCGCACGAGGGACTCGATGAACCGGCTTATACGCCGCCGGCCGACGACGGTGTGCAGCCCAGCGTAGACTCGCTCGTCAATGGTGATGGTCAGTTTCTTCTGCATTGCAGCCTCCGGCAACACGTGTTACTGCACGTATTGTAGCGGCAACCCCTCTCGTGAGCAACCTGTTTACGCGAGAAAAGGCCGTGCACTTAGCTCAGAACCGGCGGGGTCGGCCAGGCAGGCCCCGGCCGACGCGACCTTCGGGTCGATGGTTTGTTCCGCCGGAAGTCTCAGGGCAGGAAGAGCCGACCTGTTCCGCGCAACGACTCGATCCGTTCGAGAAAATCGAGCAATCTCAGGGCGATCCCATTCGCGCAGGCGGGGTCGCGTGTGACCCGCCGCTGATCGGCGATTGTCAGCACGGGCAGGCTCGTCTCGTTCGAGAGATCGTGTATGACCTGGTCCAGCGAATCCGGTCCACCCGACCGATTTCCCGTGATCAGCACGACGTCGGCCGCCTGGCATGTCAGCCAAACGACTCGGTCTGCTGAGTCTCGCGACAGGCCGAGCGTCTCGAAGTCCGTGAACGCCACTCCGAGGATCTCAAGCCAGGCCGCGTTGTCGGCCGATTCCAGGATGCGCCGGAGGACCTTCACGACACCACCCACGTCGTTATCGCCCGTGACGAGCATGCGCCGGCTCTCCGCGGGATCGTGCCGCGATTCGGCGCCGGAACTCGTCCCACGTCTGCGCGGAACCGGCTTCGACCCAGTCCGGGTTCGGCTGACTGACCCGCTTCAAGATCGCTTGGTATTGGGCCTCAACCTCGTCGCGGTGAGCGCTTATGTATTCGAGAGCCGCTTGCACCTGCTCCATGCTCAAGTCGAGATCCTCGGCGATCTGGGAGGGCAGGTCTCCGGCGCGAACGTAATCCATGACGCAGTAAACGGTCACTCGCGTCCCTTTGAGCTCCGGCCCCCGGCCACGATCGATGATCAATCCGGCCATTTTATATCCTCTAGATTGCTGCCAAGTCGATCTCCCTCGTGACTCCATGATAGTGATTGTACGCGAGATCGAACCTATTGCCCATAACACGCGACGAGTGGATGCTGGCCCGGGCATGGGGGCATGGCCTCGCCGCCTCCCGGTTGCCATTGACGGCCTGAACCGGCCTTCTATAATGTGGTGCGCGGCCAGGGATGGTGCCGCGCGCTGCCTGTTCAATTCAACGTTTCGGCCCAGGGTCAAGGAGGATCGGGATGGCCGGGCGCCGTTTCCTGCTCGCGGTCGTCCTGATTGCGGCGGTCCTGCACGGGATCTCGATTGCGCGGTCGCTCTTGCCGGCCCAGGACGGACTCAAGTTCATCCGCATCGCTCGCCAGTTCCAGAACGATCCCTGGCCGGACGTGGTCCGCGACACGGACCAGCACCCGCTTTACCCAGCACTCATTGCCGCGGTCGAGCCGCTCTTCGCGCGGCTTGCCGGCCCCGGGCCGGACACCTGGCGAATCGCGGCCCAGTGGGTCGCGGCCCTCGCCTCGGTGCTGCTTCTCTTCCCCTTATACGGCATCACGCGAACAATCTTTGACGAGCGCATCGCCTGCATCGCGGTCGCGATCTACGCCCTCTTGCCGGTGCCCGCGGAGGTGGGTCACGATACCTTGAGCGACAGTCTCGGGCTGCTCTCCGTCTTGCTTTGTCTGCGCTGGGGTGCCGTCGCCTTGCGGACTGGCGACTGGCGGCCCGCTTTGGCGGCCGGCCTGGCTGGCGGCGTCGGATACCTGGCCCGGCCCGAAGCCATCCTTGCACCGGCCGCCCTCGGCCTGGCCTGGGTCTTCGCCAGGATGCGCTCGTGGGACTTCCGAGCCCTGGTCGCTTCTGGGGCTCTGCCGGCAATGAGCCTCTCGGCGCTCGTGTTCGTGGGCGGTTACGCGCTTATTAAAGGTCAGGTGACCGAGAAACTTGCCTTGCGCCACGCGGCTTCGCTGGGTTCTCAGCAGGTCATGATCCGCACCGTACCCCAGTTGTTGCCCAAGGGTTTGAATAATCCGCAGTGGGACTTCTCGCCCAAGGAAGAGTCGGACCGCACAGTGATTCGCCATCCATTGCAAGCCGTGCGCTGGATGGCTTGCGAATGGTGGGACGAGCTCTGCTGGGGTTTCGCCGTCATGGCCATCTGGGGCCTGGTGCGGCGGCGATTCATCTTGAAAGTTTGCCGGGTGCGGGATCCAGGCGATCGGGGAGGCTCTGAGCGGCTGGTTCTTGCTGTGTTCGCTGGCGTCTTCGTGCTGGCGCTTTTGCGTCACACGGCGGCGCTGGGGTATCTCTCGGGACGTCATCTGCTCCCCCTGGTGTTGATATCCGTTCCCTGGGCGGCGGCGGGGACGTTCGTCTGCCTGCGCGGGCTAGGCCTGAAGCTGCCGTGGCGCCCGCGGACCGCCTGGGCGACATGCATCCTGGCGTCAGGACTGGTCGCCCTGACCTTGGTGGTCTACCAGCTTCGGCCGAGCCATCCGACCCGGTGGGGCCACTGGGCCTCGGGTCGCTGGCTGGCCGAGCACGCC
>JBAUOX010001031.1:0-2247 GCA_049579985.1 Isosphaeraceae bacterium
AGCGGGAGCAATTCGGCTTCGGCGACCAGCCGTTCTCCCGGGCTGTGCCGGTCAGCGACGATCACCTCGCCCCGGGCGTGCGTGACCTCGCGCCCGCTCTCCAGAACGCCGCGCATCTCGACCGGAATGATGAACGATTCGCCCCGTCGCTGCCCCTTGCCCACCCGGATCGAGACGGCTGAGGGCCGGTGGTCCCGCAGTACGACCCCCTTGAACAGCCTGAGGTTTTCCACCGCCTGAGCCACCAGGCCGGGATGACGGTGCAGCGCGCCCTCGGCCAGCCATTCGAGAATCAAGGCCATCGGGAGCACGGCATGACCGTCGATCACGTGCGACCGGATCACCGGCAACGAACCCGGGTCGATCCGCCGCTCAAACACCGGCTCCATTTTTCCATTGGATCGGTGAGACCGCGGACCGGCCAGGACCACGACCTCGACCGGGCAATTGCCGCTCGGGTGGATCTCATTCACGAGCAGCCGGGCTCCGTCCGCCGGCGCAATCAGCCCCAGACCCTCGCGCTCAAACATCGGCTTCAGCGCGCCGGTCACCATGCCGCCGTCCCATGGTCCCCAGTTGAACGCCACGACTCGACAGGCGGAAAGCCGCCGCGCCATTCTCTGGGCCCACTTGTTCAACCATTCGTTGGCCGCCGCATAGGCCGCCTGGCCAACCCGGCCGTAGCGGGCGGTGGACGATGAGAAGAGGGCGAGGAATTGAAGCTGCCGCGGATCGATCGCGTCAAAGAGTGACAGCAGCCCCTCGACCTTCGTGTCGAAGACGTGAGCGAACTGGGCATCGGTCTGGTCCTCGATCCGCCGGTCGGCAAGTACGCCGGCGCCGTGGATCAGACCACGGACCGGCCCCGACCTCCCGCAGACCCCTTCCAGCAAGTCCTTCACGGCATCTCGATTCCGCACGTCGATGGCGTGATAGGTGACATTGGAGCCGGCAGCAGCGATCCGTTGGAGATTGCGCCTGATCTCGCGCTGGGATTGGATCAGCCGGAGCTGCTCACTCAGGACCTGTGGCGGGCAGGGCTGGCCGGCGTGGTCGCGGATCGCCCGCCGGATCGCGGCGTCGGTCTCCAGCGGAGCCAGCCAGGCCGGTTCCGCGTCCGGTTCCGGCGTGCGACCCAGCAGGACAAGGCGGGGCCGAGAGGACGCGGCAACCCCAACGGCGACCTCGGCCGTGATACCCCGCGCGCCTCCGCTGATGACGACCACCTCGCCGGCGCGAACCAGAGGATCTTGGCGACGATCCGGCCGGGCCCCCGGAACGGGGTGGGCGGGAAGAGCCACAAGCTCGACCTGATTGGTGGCGGATTCCGTCAAACCCACCTCGGCGGGACCACGGCGCAGCATCTCTGCGACGATCCGTTCGGCCGCGGATTCGAGCGTCTTGTACGCGGCGTCGAGATCGACGGCCTTGCAATGAACTTCGGGCCATTCCTGCCGCGCGGTCTTCAATAGCCCGGCCAGGGCGCCGGAGCTGGGATCGATCTCGTCGGCCAGGCCGCCCAGGCCGAACGCCCCGTCCATCCGGGAAACCGTCAACAGCGCCGAGCCACCGCGGGCCCCATGCAAGCGAAGCGACGGGCCGGCAGTGCGAACCAGGCGAAACGCGTTCTTCACAAAGGCCGTCTGCCGGCCCGTGGGCGGGGTCAGGACGATCAGCCCAGCGACGTGCTCACCCGGTTCCGGAGGATTCGATTCTTCCGGTCCGATCAGCCGGACGTGATGTCCCCGCCCGATCAACCGTTGGCGGATCGCATCGGCCAGCGGCGAGCCGTCGCCGGCCAACCAGATCTCACTCCCCGCCGCGATTGCCGCCGCCTCTCGCCGGTCCGGTGCCGCGAGCGGAATCGCGCGGGGCACCAGACGCTCGAGCGCGCCCGCGGCAGCGACAGTGGGCAAGGGCTCGAGACCCTTGATGGAAGTGAGCGGGAGCTCGGCAGCCGCCTCTGGCTCCACCAGGACGCTTCTGCACTCGACTTGCGTTTCACGCTCTGGCAAGCCCGGCTCATGACCGAGGAAGTCGATGATCTGGCGGAGAGTCCGCAGCGCGCCGAGGTGCTCGGGCTTGACCGCCGGGGCCTCTGGCAGCCGGTCTTGCAGCGCCGAGAGGATCTCCACCCGCTTGATCGAGTCGATCCCCAGGTCGTCGTCGAGCTGCATGTCCAGCTCGAGCATCTCCACCGGGTATCCCGTCTTCTCCGCCACGATTTGCAACAGAACCTCGGCCACG
>JBAUOX010001032.1:0-13943 GCA_049579985.1 Isosphaeraceae bacterium
AACCTCGGCCCCAACTTCAACATGGACGAGCTGATCTCGGCATTGAAGCAGCGCGCCGACCCGCAAGGCGTCAAGGAGACCCCGATCCGCAAGATCGGCAGCAATCGCATCGAGATCATCCTTCCACTGGCCAACGATGAGGAGGTCGAGGAAGTCAAGAAGATGCTGACGGATGTCGGCTCACTCGAGTTCCGTATCCTGGCCAACCGCAAGCATGATGCAGCGGCGGTGGACCGCGCGCTGGGGCCCCAGGGTCTGGCCAAGCCTCCCGCGCGTTACAAGTGGGCCCGCCTGGGCGAGACCTCGACCGGCACCAGCCCGACCTTCACCAGCGATACCATCACGGACCTTCAGCAGAAGTGGAAGAAAGACTTGTACGCGGGAACCGACGTCACCCTGACCGGCAAGGGCGATGAGGGACCCGACCAGACCGTGAACGTCCCGGTCAGCCGAAACACGGCCAACACCTTAACGCTGACTCGTCCCCATGGCTTGAAATCGATCAGTTCCTACCGGATCGAGTACAACCCCAGCTCCATCCATGGCGGCGATCCCAGCAATCCCCGCCCCCCCGACCCGATCGTTCGCGAGGAAAAGGTCTCACCGGGCCGCTCAGAGATCTATATCCTCTGTACCCTGGACCGGCAGAACGTGACCGGCAGCTTCCTGTCGCGAGCCTACGCCACGACCGATGAGCGGCTTCAGCCGGCCGTCGGATTCCAGTTCAACCGCAAGGGCGCCCGGCAGTTCGGCCAGCTCACCCGCGAGCACCTTCCCGAGGAAGGAGACGCGTTCAAGTATCAACTGGCGATCCTGCTGGACAACCTGGTGATGTCGGCCCCGTCGATCAACTCCGAGATCCGCGATTCAGGCATCATCGAGGGAGGCGGCCAGGGGTTCAAGGCCAAGGAAGTCCAGCACCTGATCAACATTCTCCAGGCGGGCAGCCTGCCGGCAAGCCTGAACCCGACGCCGGCCCAGGAGGAAAAGGTCGGCCCAACGCTGGGCGAAGACTCGATCGCCAAGGGCTGGCGCGCCATCTGGGTGTCGATGCTGGTCGTGCCGATCTTCATGGTCTTCTACTACCGGTTCGCAGGCATCGTGGCCGTCATCGCCCTGGTCGCCAACATGATCTTGTTGATCGGGACCATGGCCTTCATGCAGGCCACGTTCTCATTGCCCGGACTGGCCGGACTGGCGCTCACCATCGGCATGGCCGTCGATGCCAACGTGCTGGTCTTCGAGCGAATGCGCGAGGAGAAGGAACGGGGCGCCGGCATCGCCCAGCAGATCCGCAACGGGTTCAACCGCGCCTGGGTCACGATCTTCGACTCGCACGTCACGAACTTGCTGGCCGCGATCGTGCTCTATGCCGTGGGCACCGAGGAAGTCAAGGGCTTCGCCTTGACCATGATCATCGGCATGCTCTGGAACCTGTACACCGCGGTCTTCATGTCGCGGGTGATCTTCGAGACCGCCTATGCCCAGGGCTGGATCAAGCAGTTGCGGATGCTCAAGATGTGGGACAAGACCAACATCGATTTCATCGGCCCGCGCTACTACTGCATGGCCGGCTCGCTGATCCTCATTCTCCTTGGCCTGGCCGCCTTCTTCGCCCGCGGCCGGACGATGTATAACATCGACTTTACCGGCGGGACGCTGGTCACCATCCGGCTCAATGAGTCCGACCCGACCGTCCAGTCGCTCTCCGAATCGAGGCGGGCGGAGTTCGTCCGCCAGAAAGCGAGTGTCCTGCCCGACGTGACCGTCGAGAGCCTCCGGGTCGGCAACGACACCAAGCTGGCGCGGTTCAACATCCGCACGACAGCAACCGACCAGGACTCCCAGCAGGAGAAGGACAAGGTCAAGAACAAGATCATTGAAGCCTTCGGGCCGGCTCTGGCCAAGGTGGAAATGACCGTGGGCGACGCCAAGCCGATCCCCAGCGCGGCCGGGGGCGATGCTTCCAAGACGAGCCCCGCGCTCACCACGCGATTCGCAGGCGGCCGGGAGTATCCTCTGAGTTTCAACACCACGGCTTTCAATAGCACCCAGGCTCCCGCCCAAGTGGTGGCGGCCGAGCTCGCCAAAGTCTTGGAGGGTGCCGGCATCGCAAACCCAACCACCCGGTTCGAGATCTCGGAAGCACCAGCCAAAGAATCCGGCACGGCAAGCACTGACCTCGTGCTGCGGACCGACCTGGAGCCGGATATTGCCCAGGCCCAGATCGGCAAGCTCAAGGAGTCGCTGGCCAGCAACCGCGATCTTCTCTTCGAGCGAATCACGATCTTCGGCGGCACCGTGGCCAGCGAGACGAGAACCCTCGCCCTGATGGCCACCGTGGCAAGCTGGGTGATCATCATCGTCTACCTCTGGTGGCGATTCCATTCGTTCATCTACGGGCTCGCGGCCGTGCTCGCCGTGGTCCACGACGTCTTGATCACCCTGGGCGCGATCGCCGTCAGCTACTGGCTGGTCCGGATCCCGATTATCAGCAGCCTGCTGATGATCGATCAGTTCAAGATCGACTTGCCGATCGTGGCGGCGTTCCTGACCCTGATCGGCTTCTCGGTCAACGACACGATCGTGATCTTCGACCGGATCCGCGAGATCAAGGGCAAGACGCCCCACTTGACCAACAAGCTGGTCAACGACGCCATCAACCAGACCTTGAGCCGGACCGTCTTGACCGCGTTCACCGCCTGGCTGGTCGTGGTCATTCTCTACATCCTGGGCGGCGAGGGCCTGCACGGCTTCGCCTTCGCCCTCGTCGTCGGCTTCCTGAGCGGTACCTACAGCACCGTCTACATCGCCACCCCGATCCTCATCGACTGGGTGGGCACCAAGAGCGAACCACCAGCCAAGACCGGCGAGAAGAAGCTGGCCACGGCAAAGTGAGTGGTGAGTTCAACCGGGAGCACGGGGCAAGCTCGGGGGTCCAACCCGATTTGCCCCGTGCCCGTTTTGCATCCGTCGCCGCAGCCTGCTCGATATGACTCCCCTCTGGCGGCCCCTTGGCCACCAGTAATTCGAGGTCAGGCAGACGGCCAAAAGCGCGAGACGCAACGGCCAGACCCCCTGCCCGACGCTGCTGGCGTGCTGGCTCACGGTGACGCTCAATTGCCTCGCTGCCTCGATGTCATGTGCCATCATGTTCGCGGCCGCGAGAGCGAGAACTCCCGTCCCCAGGTAAGCGATCCAGCGAAAGTGGCTCATGATGGCCACGATCGCCGTGCTGAGAGCAAGGATCATCGCAATCGAGAGTGCCAGTCCGAGGAACAGACGGAGTGGATCGGCTTGAGCGACTCCGGCGATGGCGATCACGTTGTCCAGGCTCATGACCAGGTCCGCCAGCGCGATGCGGGTAATCGCGGTCCCGGTGCTGGTCGGAGCCTGGCTTGCATCCCCGGCCTGATCGGCCTGCTCCTGGATCAACTTGCACGCAATGTACGCCAGCAGGACGGCGCCGAGAAACCTCAGTCCCGGTATCAGCAGAACGTAAGCGACCGCGAAGGTCAGGACCATGCGCATTCCAATCGCCAGGCCAGTGCCCCAGAGCATCGCCCGTTGCCGCTTTTCGGGGGGTAGGCTGCTGGCGGCCAGTGCGATGACCATGGCGTTGTCGCCGGAGAGCACGACATTGACCAGCATGATCTGGATGATCGAGGAGATCCAATCGAGGAACATCATGCACCCTAACGGCTGGAAGTTGAACGTGCTCTCGCGACCAGGGCCTGGAAGCCTCGAGCATCTTGGTGGGTAGAAGACGAGTATCAGTTCGGCACGCGCTGCGCTCGCCAGGTGGTAGGCCGCCGGCGCGGTTCGCGTTGGTATGGCGTGGACAACAGAGGCTCACGCAAAGACCTCCGAAATCTCGCGGGAGAGAGGCCCGAGATCGCCGATCTCGCGGAGGCTGAAGAATACCGTCAGCCCCAGCTCGATCGCCGTGACCAGGGGAAGTGGCGGATGGATCACGAGGAACATCAGGCCGAGCAGGATCCCCATGCCAAGGGTCTTCACCAGCAACGATCGATCGAGGACCATTCTTCCCGATGCCTCGAGCTTGCGAACGATCTCGCCGAGCTTGGGCATACCATCGAGCCAGCGCTGAAACGTGGTCGAGGATTGCATGAAGTAATGGGCCGACAACAGGAGGAAAGGCGCCGAGGGGATGCCCGGCAGGATCAGTCCCGCAATACCTGCCATCAGCGAGCCGCCGCCCAAAGCCAGGCAACGGCAGCGATCCGAACCGGTCGTGGCCGGCAGCTCTTCCCGTCCCCCGCTGGTGGTCGCAGGCTCCTGTAAAGCGCCGTTGATCCGCCCCTCGACGAAGCCCGAGGCTTCCAGTTGGACGGCCACCGTTGCCGCCTCGATGGCCAGCGCGACACGACGAGCGAGTTCGGCCTCATCGAACCGGTCCGGCTCGAAATGGAACCGGCACGAGCGGACCGGGAGGTCCAGATCGACGGCCGATGCACCGCCAAGGCTGATGGCCGTTGCGCTCAACGCCCGGCAGAACGTCTCTCTCCCGGGTCGGAACATCCGGGGGTCGACGATTTCCAGGATCCCGCCCTGCTTGTCGCAGCGGATCCTCAGCCCGGACGCGGTCTCCTCGGATACCGCTGCCTTCCCAGCGGGCAATGTCGGGACCGCGTGACTCACGTCAGGGGCCGGCACCACATCCGGCACGATCCGGTGAAGCCAGGGCTCCTCTTCCTGGAAGCTCACGATCTCCAGGATGGAAACCCCGTCAGCGAATGGAACGTCCTTACAGACCATATCAGTGTCCCGTGTGATAGCCTGAAGTGACTTCGATCGTCCGGCTGCGACACGATGTACGCGGGCAATCCACCTCTCGGGCCACCTGGCGAGTGAGCCCGGCGCCCGCACCACATCGGCTTGACCGGAGGAAGATCCAGGGTTTTGGACAGGCTGCCGGCGAAGGATTCTCCCTCCGACGTTCTCGAAGGAAGGCAGCCGGCAGGTGAAGGTCGGGGCTCACGCGGGAGCAAGAGCCCGATCTCGAGGTATGACCAGCACGACCACTCGGGGTGGCTGGGGTCCGATCGACTCAAGATCGCTCAGCAGAGAAGGGGAGTTCGCCACGTTGGCGCGGCCAGGGGAGCGATGAAGGTGACGAGATGAGATATCGTCCGCGAAATCAAGTCCCGAAGCTGCTCGAAGGTTCGGGGCGGTTCGCTGACATCTCGGAAGTCATCTTCATTGTCATTCTCATCACGATCGACGACCCGATCCGAGAGAACGATGAAATGAGTACCCCGATTGAAGGCGCAGTCATCGAGTCCGGCAGGATTGATAGGTGTGCGCAGGCTCCGGGTATAACCCGAATGCGTACAATCGTCAGCCCGCCCACGGTTTGCGTCCGTGAGGCTGATCCCACATGTGACGATCAGACTGAAAAGAGTGAGGATCCTGTCCATGGATCGGACGATTCCCATGAGTGGGTCGGGGGTCGCAAACGTCGCTCCGACCTCATTGTTTCGGCTTTTCCAAAACCTGTCAAACACAAATTCCAGATGATTTCGAGGGCCGCGTCACGGCCCGCGGGGCAAGCCACGCTGGACGATGACAGGAGCCAATGGAAAGGAGCGACAAACAACAGAGACAAGGCAGGAGAAACCTTGGCCACGCACTAAGTCATTGAGCGTCGCCTGAGGGATCGCGCAGGACTTGCCCACCGAACAGGCGATGCATTTGCTGGCCGTCGTGCACGCCCAGCGCTCCTTGCGCATCGATTTCGTGGACTTTCCCGCTGATGACCCTTGGTCCGAGTGCAACGCGAACGACCTGGTTGCGCAGCAGGTTCAGTCGATCCCATTGCTGTGCTAATCCAGGATCATCCGCGGCCATCCTGTACAGCGCGCGCTCGAACTGCGTGAGAATGGCAGCGAGGAAGCCAGAGAGGAAGGAGGGCTCGAGGGGTTGAAGCTGGAGAGCGCTCAGCGAGGTCGCCATCCGCTGGACGTCCGGCGGAGCCTGGTCGATGCGGGTCAGGACGTTGAGGCCGGTGCCGATGAGCAGGCGATGGCCGAGCCTGGTCTCGACGCGTTCGGGAAGGATCCCGCCCAGCTTGCGGCCATGGACCTCGATGTCATTGGGCCAGCGAATGCCGATTCCCGGATCGGTCAGACCCAGAGCGCCTATGGCCTCGATCACGGCGGCCGCCGTCATCAGGGCCAATCGCGGCTCCTGGTCGATGCGCAGGCTGTGGGCCGGAGGATCGAGCGCGATGGTGAAGGTTAGCGAGCCCTCATCGGACCACCACTGGTTTTCACCGCGGCCACGGCCCAGTGTCTGTCTGTCCCCCCAGATGAGAAAAGGAAGCTCGTCGAGCCCTTGAAGCAACATGCTCCTGGCCAGATCATTGGTCGAGTCAACCACCGGGCGTCGCACGACCGTTCGGACGAACGGCAACGGGGTCGGCGAGGACTGGACACGCTGGCTTGGTCGATCATCAGCCATTTCACTCGCTCGTCATTTTGAGGAGCAGATCGCCGGCCTTGACCTGGAGGCCGACCATGGCAACCACCTCGGCAACGCGGCCGGGCCGCTCGGCGTAGAGGGTTGTCTCCATCTTCATGGCCTCGATCGAGAGCAGTTTCTGGCCCTTTCGCACCGGGTCGCCCGGTACGACCGCCACGCCGACGACCAGACCAGGGAGCGGCGCGCCGATCTGGTCGGGGTCGGATGGATCGGCCTTGGGGGTCTCACGGACGGACGAGGCCAGCGAGCGGTCGAGGACCTCGACCTCGCGGGGCTGGCCGTTGAGCTCGAAGAAGAGAGTACGCTTACCGTCGGCGTGGGGCTCGCCCACGGCCAAAAGCTTGACGATCAGGGTCTTCCCCTCCTCGATCTCGAGCTTGATCTCCTCGCCCGGCTCGGGCCCGAAGAAGAACGTCGGCGTGGGCAAGATCGAGGTGTCAGAATAGGTCCGCTCGTGGGCGGCCAGATCGGGGAAGACGCGAGGATAGAGCACGTAGCTCAACGCATCGCGCATCGTGGCGGGGCAGCCCAGAAGGGCCGATGCCTTCTCGCGGGCTGCGTCCAGGTCGGCCGGCGGCAGGTTGGCGCCGGGCCGGTCGGTGAGCGCGGGACGGCCCCTCAGCACCCGGTCTTGGAGCTCGGGGGGAAAGCCGCCGGGAGGCTGGCCCAGCCGCCCCTGAAAGAACTCGACCACGCTCTCGGGAAAGGCGAGCTCACGCTCGGGGTCGAGCGTGTCCTCCGGCGTCAGGTCGTTGGCAACCAGGAACAGGGCCATGTCGCCCACAACCTTGGACGACGGCGTCACCTTGACGATATCGCCGAACAAGAGGTTGACCTCGCTGTAGGCCTTGCAGACCTCATGCCACCGCGCGGCGAGTCCCAGAGCCTTGGCCTGCTGGAACAGATTGGTGTACTGGCCGCCGGGCATTTCCAGGTCGTAGAGGTCGGCGGCCGGCGACCGCGGGCCCGACTCGAACGGAGCGTACATGTTGCGGACGTCTTCCCAGTAGCGGCTGATCTCGATCAGGGCCCGGTGGTCGATGCCGCTGTCGCGCGGGGTGAAGCGAAGCGACTCGACGATCGCGCTTACGCTGGGCTGCGAGGTCAGGCCCGACATCGAGGCCATCGCTCCATCGGCAATGTCGAGCCCGACCTCGGCACCCTTGAGGATGCTGGCGACCTGGGCCCCGCCGATGTCATGGGTGTGAAAGTGGATCGGCAAGCCCACTTCCTGACGCAGGGTCTCGACCAGTTTCTGGGCGGCGAACGGCTTGCACAGGCCGGCCATGTCCTTGATGGCGATCAGGTTCGCGCCTCGCTTCTCCAGCTCTCGGGCCATCGTGAGATAGTACTTGAGGTCGTACTTGGGGCGTCCGGGATTGAGGATATCGCCGGTGTAGCAGATGGCCGCCTCGCAAAGTGCGCCGGCCTCGCGCACGGCCTCCACGGTGCGCTCCATGTTGGGCATCCAGTTCAGCGAGTCAAACACCCGGAACAGGTCGATCCCCGCGGCCGCGGCCTCCTTGACGAAGGCCACGACCACGTTGTCGGGATAACTCGTGTAGCCGACGGCGTTCGAGCCGCGGATCAACATCTGGAACAGGATGTTGGGGACCTTCTCGCGGAGCCGGGCAAGCCGCTCCCACGGGTCTTCCTTGAGAAACCGCATGGCCGTGTCGAAGGTGGCGCCGCCCCACATCTCGATGGAGAAAAGGTTCGGCAGGAGGTGCGCGTAAGCCTCGGCCACGCGCAGCATGTCGCGCGTGCGAAGCCGGGTTGCCAGCAGCGACTGGTGGGCGTCGCGGAAGGTCGTGTCGGTGACAAGCAACGGTTCTTGCTCGCGAATCCACTGCGAGAACGCAAGGGCGCCCATGGCCACAAACCGCTGGCGCGAACCATCGGCGACCCGCTCGATGTGGTTGTATACCGGCGGCTCGGGCTCGGAAAACGGAGTCCAGGATGAGCTTCGTTTCACACCGGGAAAGCCGTTGACCGTGACCTCGGCGGCGTAGGTGAGCAGCTTGGTGGCCCGGTCTTGCCGCTGAGCAAACCGGAAAAGCTCCGGAGTCTGGTCGATGAACCGGGTGGTGCATCGCCCTTCGAGAAACGTCGGGTGGGTCACGACGTTGAGCAGGAACGGGATGTTGGTCTTCACTCCGCGGATGCGATACTCCTGCAGCGCGCGCTCCATGCGCAGGGCTGCATCCTTGAACCGGCGGGCGTAGGCCGAGATCTTCACCAGCAGGGAATCATAAAACGGCGTGATGATCGCTCCCGTCGTGGTCGAGCCGCCGTCCAGCCGCAGACCCGGGCCGCCAGACGAGCGATAGTGGGTGATCCGGCCGTAGTCGGGAGTGAAGTTGTTGGTGGGGTCCTCGGACGTGATCCGGCACTGGATGGCATGCCCCTGTGTCTGGATCGACTCCTGGCCGGCAATGCCGATGTCCGGATCGGCCAGCTCGCATCCCTGGGCGATCAGGATCTGGCTCTTGACGATATCGATTCCGGTGACGATCTCGGTGATGGTGTGCTCGACCTGGAGCCGGGGATTGACCTCGATGAAATAGAACGTGCCGGACTCGTCATCGACCAGGAACTCGACGGTGCCGGCGTTCTCGTAACCGACCTTCCGGCCGATCGCGAGTGCCGCCTGGCAGATGGAGTCGCGTACAAATGCGTCGAGGTTGGAGGCCGGAGCAATCTCGATGACTTTCTGATGCCGCCGTTGGATCGAGCAATCGCGCTCGTGGAGGTGAACCAGATGGCCGTGCCGATCGCCCAGAAGCTGCACTTCGATGTGCTTGGCGCGGCGGATGAATTTCTCGAGGAACACGTCCGGGCAGCCGAAGGCGTTCTGGGCCTCACTCCGCGCCTGGTCGAGCGCGGGGTCGAGCGCATCGGCACTTTCCACGACCCGCATGCCGCGGCCGCCACCGCCCATCGCCGCCTTGACGATTACCGGATAGCCCAGCGCCCCGGCCACCTCATGCGCCCCTGGGCCGGGCAGCACCGGCGAGTCGCTGCCGGCAAGGATCGGCACGCCGGCCTCGCGTGCCAGGTTCCGTGCCGCCACCTTGTCCCCCAGCAGATCCAGTAGCTCCGGCGGCGGACCGACGAAGACGATCCCGGCCCGCGCGCAGGCCCGCGCGAACTCCGCGTTCTCGGAGAGGAAGCCGTATCCGGGGTGAATGGCGTCAACCTGCTTCTCCTGCGCCAGCCCGACGATTGCCGGGATGTCCAGATAGCTGCGGATCGGCTCGCCGGCCTTCCCCACCTGGTAAGCCTCATCGGCCTTGAGCCGGTGCAGGGCAAAGCGATCCTCGTGCGAGTAAACGGCCACGGTCCGGATGCCTAGCTCATGGGCTGAGCGAAAGACGCGAATGGCAATCTCGCCGCGATTGGCGGCCATCAGCTTGCGAAACGCGGTCATCGAACTACCCCGCCACGAATTCAGATTTTTGGATTTTGGATTGCGGATTTTGGGTTGCGGATTCTTGGATTGCGGATTTTGGATTGCGGATTGGAGAGATCGTTGGAAGTATCCGAATCCGAGCTTTTCGATTCCGCATTCCAAAATCGAAAATCGAAAATCCATCAGGTTTCGGCCTCGACCGGATTCTCGAGCATTCCGATCGGTACGATCGTCGCGCGAACCAGGTCGCCGGGCTTGAGGAATGTCCCGGTTGCCGAGCCGACGCCCGATGGGGTTCCTGTGGCAATGATGTCTCCGGGCTCGAGTGTGACGAACTGAGACAGGAACGAGATGACGGCGGCCACCGGGAAGATCATCTCCGCGGTGGTGGCCTCCTGCTTGATCTGACCGTTGACAGTGAGCTTCAGCGTCAGTGTCTGCGGGTCCGGAACCGCGTCGGCCGAGAGAACGCACGGGCCCATCGGGCAGAAGGTGTCATGCCACTTGCCGTGCATCCAGTCGAAGAACTTGTCCCGCTCGCGGGCCTTCCGGCCGGGATTGGGCTTGAAGCCGCGGTCGCTGATGTCGTTGACGACCGTGTACCCGGCCACGCAGCGCAAGGCTTCGGACTCGGGGACGCCCCGGCAATGGCGGCCGATGATCGCGCCGAGCTCGCACTCCCAGTCGATCTGGTCGGGAGAGACGCGAGGAATGACGATCGGATCTCCAGGGTGGGTGAGCGTCGTGCTCGGGGGTTTCATGAATACATGGGGAAAGGTCTCCTGCCGCTCGGCCGTCGTGCCTCCCCGCTCCGCGACATGCTTGGTGTAATTCCCGGCCAGAAACAGCAGCTTGGGCGGGCCGGCGATCGGCACCAGAAGCTGCACGTCCTCGAGTGGCACCGTGAGCTCGTCCCGGGCGATGACGTCCAGCCCGCTCACCCACGCGTCGAGATCGCGGGCCAGCTCATAAGAGCAGCCGTCGGGGGGAAGCAGCTCGAGCAAGTCCTCTGTGGAAGGGAGCAGCAGCTCCACGCCGGTGTCGCGACTGTAGGCCTCGGCCGCCTGATCGATCGGAATCACCACGTTGTCGTCGTAAAAACCCGTGAGCACCATGTCGTCAAAGCTGAACCGGCAAAGACGCATTCTCTTGCTCCTTATCGTCGTCAGCGAAACAGGACAGGTTCCCGGGAGTGCGAGGGGGCACCGCCCCAAGGGTGGTCCGCCGAGCCGTGCAAAGTTGTGGCGCGGCAGGAGCCTCGCATTCGCATTGCGCTCATGCTGTTTTCGTTTCTTTCGCGCGTGATTCAGGCTTTCGATCATGACAGGTGCGGCGGATGGCGTCGAGAAGGCTGGTCTCCTCGCGTTCGGCGACCGTGCGGAGATCGAAGAGGACGGTCCCGCGCTGAACGCGGGGAACCACCGGCGGGTCGCCAATCCTCAGGACGCGGGCCCACGCCCCTTCCGAGTCAGGAGCGGTCGGGAATGGTGGGCCGACGCTCACGGCCACTGTCGGAATCGGCTGCACCGGCACGCTCCCTCCCCCGATGAACGACTCGGAGATAACGACCGAGGCGTTCAGGCCCAGCTCGTCCCGGAGCACGTCCACCAGACGCCTGGCGCGGGCCTCGAGCTGGGGCAGGGGGATACTCAACATGTTCCAGAGCGGAACCCGCCCGGCATCGTTCGCTCCGTCGCGAATCAATCCGAGCGTGGTCTCGAGCGCGGCCAGCGTCATCTTGCCCACCCGAAGAGCGCGCATGAGCGGATCGGCCTCGATCCTCCCGATCACCACGGCCGTCCCGACCAGGATTCCGCACTGCGGCCCCCCCAGCAGCTTGTCCCCAGAGAAGAGCACGAGGTCAGCGCCCGCGGCAATCCCCTCGGAAACAAGAGGTTCGTTGCCGACTCCCGGAGGCTGCCCCGGCGCCAGGGCACCCGACCCGATGTCGTCGATCATCACCAGCCCGCGGTCGTGGGCAAGCTGGGCCAGACCCTCCAGCGGTGCCTCCTCGGTGAAACCGACGATCCGGAAGTTGCTGTGGTGGACCCTCAGAATGGCCGCCGACTCGGGGCCGATCGCCCGCTCGTAATCCGACAGCCGGGTCTTGTTGGTCGTGCCCACCTCGTGCAGCCTCGCCCCCGAGACCTCGAGGATCTCCGGCAGCCGGAAGCTGCCGCCGATCTCGACGAGCTGACCCCGTGATACGATGACTTCGCGACCGGCGGCCAGTACGCGCAGGGCCAGAACCGTGGCGGCCGCGTTGTTGTTGACCACCGTCGCCGCCTCGGCCCCGGTCAGTTCTCGCAAGAGCCGCGCGATGCCCGAGGTCCGCCGACCCCGTTCTCCCTCCTCGAGCTCGAATTCGAGGTTGCAGTATCCCCGGGCCACCGCGGCGACGGCTTCCACCGCCTCCTCCGCCAGCGGAGCCCGCCCCAGCCCGGTATGAAGCAAGATCCCGGTCGCGTTGATGACGGGGCGGAGCAGGGGCCTGGTACCCAGGACAATCTCCCTGGCCCGTCTGGCCAGGCTGGGCGCATCGACGGCCGCGTACTGGCCGTTTTGAAGACTCAGCCGGGCCTCGCCAATCGCGGCGCGCACGGCGCGGACCACGGGTTCCCGACCGCGGAGCTGCCGTACCGCGGCAAGCTCGTCATGCTCCAGCACGGCATTGACGGGCGGCAATTGCCTCAACGCTTCCGGGGCGATCTGACTGTCACCACTTGATGTTCCCACCCGGCTCAATCCCTCGCGCCGCGCCGATCACCGGCTTGAGTCGTTCGGCGAGCGTTGGAGTTTTCGACTCCTCCGTCTCAACTTCAACCGGCTCGATCCGGACCTTGGTCCCTTCAGGTAATGGAGCAGGTGCTTTCTCAAACACCACAACGCCGACTCGAGCTGCACCCACATAGGTTTCGGCCATGGAAATCTCCTTCCACAACGATCCTAGTCTAGAATGATAACTTGAGTCGATTCCGCGTCAACTCGATCGCCTCTCCCCGTGCACGGCACGTTCGCAGGCGTCGGTAAGACAGCGTTCAACAGCGCGTTGAGATAAACTCATGAAGATGCTTCCGTTAGTGGCATGTGGCCTCATTCTTGGGGTCCTGGCGGTTTGCGAGCTGGCCTCACCTGCCGCCGACGCTCCTGCCGCATCTGCACAGCCGGGGCCGGCGGCTCCATTGGAGGTGTCGGGGCGGACGCGCTGCATGCTCTCCCGCAGGGGAATCATTGCATCCGCGATCTTGCGTCCCGTCGTCGAGGTGTTGGTGGGCCCGGGCGACCGGGTGACGAAAGGCCAGGTGCTGATCAAGCTCTTCGATCTCGAGCCGCAGGCCAAGCTTCGGGTACGGGAGAAGGAGCTGAGAAGCATCGAGGCGAGGGCCCAGTATAGCCGGCGGAACCTCGAGCTCGCCGAGAGATCCCGGCAAACCGGGGCGCTCCCCGAGAACACCTACAACGAGATTCGCGCCACAGCCTTGAGCAACGAGGCGCAGAGGCTAGCCGCAGAAGCCGAGCTTTCCCTCGCCCAGAGCGAGCTGAAGCTGTATACCGTGACCGCTTCCATCGAGGGTGAGGTCGCCTGGCTGGACGTCAGCCCGGGCACGGTGAGCTGGCCGGGCACCCTGATTTGGGGAGAAATCGTCGACCTGCGCGAGCTCGACATCCGCTGCGAGCTGTTGCCTGTTCAGGCGGAGCAGGTCGCCGCCGGCCAGTCGGCCGAAGTTTGGCTCGACGGCAAGGTGGAGGCGGCCGGGACGGGGAAGGTCGTCTTTGTCGGGAAGATGGCCGACCGCAACAGCGGCTTCGTCCCGGTCGTGGTCCGCGTGGCCAACTCTCAGGAGCGGCTGCGCGCAGAGGTTGCCGTCAAAGTCCGCTTCCAAACGGAAAAGGGGAAATGAAAATGATCGCCGGAGGATCGGTTGGGAAACACTCGTCTCACCATCGAGGACTTGGCGGTCGTCCTGGTCCTGGCAGCCCTGGGCTGGACCACCCGGACACCGGCCGACCCGGGCCGGCGGCGCCC
>JBAUOX010001033.1:0-2744 GCA_049579985.1 Isosphaeraceae bacterium
GCTGTAGAAAGTCAAGACCTGCACCGCCGGGTTCTTGAAGGTCGGCAGGATGTCGATCGGGATCAAGTAAAGGCTGATCGTTCCCAGCAGGACAATCGTCAGTGAGAAGACCGTGACGGCCCAAGGGGTCATCATCGAAGCCCGGATCAATCCCCTCATGGTCCACCTCGATGGTCAAAACGGTGAATCGGGCCGAGCGAGCGCGGGTATCCGGCTCCGGGATCAATACAAGATGGCGAACACAGGTGCGATGCACAATGATAAACACCTGGCTTGAGGAAGGCGAGATCCCCCGAGTCAAGGTCGTCGCGTTGCTGATCAGGATCCTCGCTATCCCAGTGAATTGCTTGCCATTTCTACTGGCCGGGGAACTCGGGTCAAGCAGCCAATCCGGAAGTTTTCGACAAGGTCATAGCAAATCATGAGACATGTTACTGTAGAATGTGAAGTGGACTGTTCTGACGTCCGAAAATCTGGTCGAGGACGCTGCTCGGCCGGGAGATGGCACGGCAATTGCTCCTAGCGTGGGGCCGCGCTAGACGAGACGAGATGGGCCTCGAGTTCCTTCACGCACTCGGATGTGCGACTTCCCCTCCATCGGAGACAACCGTCGTGGCAACCCAGACAGCGACGCCGTCAAGCACCTCACCGGCGCCTCGGGGCGACGCGAGATCGAAACGACCGGCGTTGCGGCATGAAGAGGCACTCCAGCGCGAGCCGTCGGCCTCGGGGCCGCCACGATCGGCGGGGAGTTGGTGGACGCGAGCGGGTTTGATGGTCCTTGCGGCGGCGGTTGGCGGGGGGATTTTCTTGTGGATGAGCCGGGATCAGTCGACGGGTTCAGACAAGGGCCAAAACGCGGCCCGGGAAAGTCCGGCTTCGGGGCAGGATGAGTCGAAGAACAAGGCGGCGCTGCGGGTCAACGTGGTCAAGCCTCACAAAGGGGGCATGGCCCGGACGACGACCCAGCCGGGGACGCTGCACGCGTTTCAGTATGCCGATCTTTACGCCAAGGCGTCGGGCTATCTGCGCGCGCAGGTGGTCGATATCGGAGACACTGTCGAGAAGGGCCAGCTTTTGGCCGAGGTTTACGATCCCGAGCGTCAGCAGGAGGTCGAGCTGACGGCCGCCGAGGTCGAGCGGGCCAAGGCGGCCGTCGAGCAGTCCAAGGCGATGGTGACGGCCGCCGAGGCCGAGGTCAAGGCGGCCGAGGCGAACGTCGACGTGCGGAAGACCGAGATCAGCCAGACCGCCGCGATCCGGCGGTTCCGCGAGAAGGAATACATCCGCTACATGGAGCTAGCCCGCCACCAGGCCGTCGACCAGCGGGTCGCCGACGAGAAGCAAGACGAATACGAAGGGGCCAAGGCCGCCGAGGACAAGGCCCACGCCTCGGTCAAGGCCGCCGAGGCCGAGCTGACCCGCGCCCGGGCCCAGGTCCTCACGGCCAAGGCCAATTTGGAACACGCACGCGCCGAGCAACGGGTCGCCGAGGCCCGATTGGGCCAGGCCACGATCCTGGCCCAGTACACGCGCATTCTTTCCCCTTATACGGGTGTGGTGACCCAGCGCAACTTTCACGACGGCGACTTCATCCGCGAGGCCATCCGGGGCGACGAAGTGCCGATCCTGTCGGTCGCTCGAACCGACTTGATGCGCGTGGTGATCTATGTTCCGGATCGCGATACACCGTTTCTCAACCGCGGGGACGAGGCGGTCATCCGGATCGACGCTCTGGGAGGTGAAGAGTTCAAGGGCAAGGTGATGCGTTACTCGGAGATCGAGCTGCCGACTAATCGAACGATGCGCGCCGAGGTCGATCTTCCCAATCCCACTGGCCGGCTGCACATGGGGATGTACGGGGGCGTCTCGATCCTGCTCGAGCCGCCGACCGACTTCCTGACCATCCCCTCCAAGGCCCTCCACGAGATCGAGGCCGGGGGGGGCTTCATTTATGTGGCCGAGGGGGGCCGCGCCCACAAGCGACACCTCCGCATCGGCCGCGACAACGGCATCCTTGCTGAGGTGATCTCGGGCCTGACGACCGAGGATGAAGTGATCGTCGGCTATACCGGCTCGCTCCAGGACGGCGAGCCCGTCGACGCCGCCCCGGCCGAGGGGATCGGCAAAGCGGGCCAAGAGTCCTGATCCGAGCCCGAGGATCGCCCGGGCTACCTGGTGTTGGTCCGCGCCGCCGGCTCACCTCGGGTTGTTTGAGTAAGTTAGACCCCCAGCCCTGAAGGGCGGGGCTTTCCCGGCTCTCACGTTTCCCGTGTTCGCGGGAGGACTCCGCGACCCTTCGGGTGCCCGGGGCCAGTTTTGAGGCCCACTTACGCGGGCCCAAACCAGGCCGGCAACGGCCTGGCTGTGCTTCGGAGCGCCTCGTGGCGTGTCCTGACGGCCGTTTGCAACCGGGGCTCCCGAGGGAGTGTCTTTGGCCGATAGCCCTACTGTACCTGCCAACGCTGGTTCAGTCAAGAGCATTTGGATCTTTTAATCTTCAGGGGACGCGGCTCCTCCCCACGGCTATACCTTACGCGGCCATGAGTGAAACATCTTCGAATCGCTGGAACTTGAGCGTCATCAGCGACTTCAGCTTTTCGGCGTGAGTGGTTGAAGGCACGGTTCAATGACGGGCGTTTCCGGGTGACAACCGAGGCGAAGCTCCGACCACTTGCTCGCTTCGGCTGCTCAATGGTCTCGCGTCTGGCCCCGGCGACGGGTACGGGTACGGGTGCCATGCT
>JBAUOX010001034.1:0-11053 GCA_049579985.1 Isosphaeraceae bacterium
CAGGCCCAGGTTGATTGGTGATCCAGGAGCCGCAGCCACGGCTCCAACTGCGAAGAGCAGCGAGTCTCCCGGCAGAAACGGCGTTGCCACCAGTCCGGTCTCGGCGAAGATGATCCCGAAGAGGATCACGTAAAGCCAGGGCCCAACCTGGTGGGCCAGGGTATTGACCGAGGCGGGACTCAGGTGCACCAGGGTATCCAAAAGCTGCCTGATCAGTTCCATCATCGGCTCCGTGGGTCGGCCGCTCGCGAGATCTGCCCCGAGCGGTGAGGCGGGAAAGTGTGCCGGCCCGTTCCGATCAATCCGGCAGCAACGCTGGTGTCACGCTCCGAGTTTCGCCGCGCGACCGGACGGGAAGACGTACGTTGCGAATTCCCGCCGCGTCGCAGACCGAGAGCACGTCGGCCAGATCCTGGTAGGCCAGTGAGCCCGCGCCGCGAATCATGACTCCCTGGTTGGCATACCGCCGCCTTGCCTCCTGCAAGAACGTTGCAAGCCCATCCAAGTTGTACGTTGTCTCACTCACGGCGACCGCGCCCGGACGGATCACTGTCAGAACCAGGTCGTCGGGAGCGGCCGTCATCGGCGCGGCACTGGCAACCTCGGGGACACTGACGGCAAACTCGCTCTCGTCCCAATCATACAACCGGGTCGCCGCCATGAAAAACACCAACAGGCAGAGGATGACATCAACCATGGGCGTCATGTTGATGTACGGCGCCTCGTCGTTCTGTTGTCGGCTGGAGAGCATCGGCGATCATCCGTTGGTCTTTGATCCGACTCCTGGAGCGGCAAAATCGGCGAGTCCGGCTCGTACCAGGGGCCGGGCTCGCGGTCAGGCAGTCACGCCGCTGGCACGGCGGCAGTTCCGCAGTCTTTTCAATAGATCCGCGTCTCCTGTCGCAGCGGATCCGAAGAAGGCGCCGTCCCGTGCCTCCGGTCCAGGCCGCCGGGACGGACGGCCTCGCTGGACACCAGCTCGATGACCTGGCGAGTGTGCTCATCGATCTCCCGGATCAGCACATCGACGCGATTGAGCAAGTAATAATAGGTGGAGACCGCGAAGATCGCGATCACCAGCCCACACGCCGTGGCCACCAGCGCCAGGCTGATTCCCTGGGCCAGAGCCTCACCGCGAGCCGGTCCCATCCGCCCGCCGAGGGCGTCGAACGACTGGATGATGCCGACTACGGTACCGAGCAAACCCAGCAGGGGACCGAGCGTGGCCATGCCGTTGAGCACGCGCACGTTTCGCTTCAGCTCGATAACTTCGCCCGCCGCATCGCAGCTCAGATTCTGGCGAATCGTCGCCCCGGGCTGACCCCAGGCCTTGACCACGAGGGCAAAGATCCGGGCTGCCGGGCTCTCATTGGCCTTACACAACTCGAGCGCCCGATCGCGATCGAGCTTGCCGGCCGAGAGCCGCTCCAGGAATCGGTCGACAAACTCCCTGGGGATGACTCGCCTGCGCCGTAACGCCAGCAGGCGCTCGAGGGCCACACCGACGGTGAAGATCGAGCAGGCCGCCAGGGGCCAGAGCATGGGGTTGGCCCTGGAGAGGAGCTGAAGCACGGTTCCCCGGTTCACTACCGGCCGCGTGAGAGCGGTCCCAGTCGTGGGGGTCGGCAGCAAGGCCGATCCCTTCTCGGCCGAGGCTGGAACCGGAGGCGCCGAGGAGTCTTGCGCAGCAGAGGCGGACCCGGGCGATGACTGGGCCCGCGCGGTCGAAGGCTCCGCAAGCGGGCAGATCATTGCGCTCAAGAGCAGCAGCAGACGCGGCGAGAGAGTCAATCTGGCCATCAAACCCTTCCCAAGGTGGCCCCACGAGCACCCCTCTTGGATCGAGGCTCCATCCCCGAACGGGCCAGGCAGGAGGGGGAGAGCCCGGCTGAGCGCACCCGCGGTGATCACTGATTCTAGCCAACCCCCCCCGCCTGTCAATCGCGGCCGAAGCACGCGAACACGCGAACCCAAGCAATCGGGCCGATCGCGGCCCCGCGAACGCGCCGCGCGACCCGATCGGCCCATGCTCTTGACGGGGTGCGGCAAACCGTGAATCAGACGGCCGCCTCACAACAGACCTTTTCCCGGGCCAGGCTCCGCAGTTTCTGCAAAGCGCCTTCCTGGATCTGGCGGACGCGCTCCCTGGAGACGTCGAGCACCTCGCTGACCTGGCTCAGCGAATGGCACTCCTTGCCGGCGAGCCCGAAGCGAAGCTGGATGACAACCTGCTCCCTGGGCTTGAGCTGCTCCATCAAGGCGACAAGGTATTCGTCGAGATCGCCCGTCGGTGCCTCCTCCGCGGCCGGGTACGTCAAGGCGTCGAGCCAGGACAAACCCTCATCGGCACGAAGGTTGGCATTCAGGGAGATGGTCGGCCGGGTGGCCGACTGGATCTGCCGGATGGTGCTTGAAGAACCAACCGAGCGAGGCTTCCGCCCGGGCTTCCGCGGCGCTGCCAGATCGGCGTTGCTGAGGGCCAGTTGCTGGAGATGGCGGGGATTGAGCCGGACGGGATATGCTCCCGCTGCCACGGCCCTTTGCAAGGCCTGACGAATCCACCAGACCGCGTACGAGGCCAGCCGGGTTTCCCTCGCGGGCTCGAACCGGTCGATGGCCTTGAGCAGCCCACAGAATCCTTCTTGCAGCAAGTCTGAGCTCGTGATCCCCCGGTTCCGATACTTCCTGGCCACGTGGGCCACCAATCGAAGGTTGGCCATCGCCAGCTTGGTCCGAATCTCGTTGTACCGCTCGGCGAGCGGTGCCAGTTGGCGGACGACTTCGGTCTTCACCGTCGAGCGGCTGAGAAGCTGGCGAACGATCGCCTGAATCTCCTCGTCATCAGGAGACGTGCCAGGCAGCTCGCCGCCGAGCAATTGCCGCACCTCAAGCAATCGCGTCTTGCACTCGTCGAGCTCCAGGACCAGTGCCCGCTCCTGGTCCGCACTCAAGACCTGGACATCGGGCCGGCTCAATAGCGCCGCGCTCGCCAGGTCATAATTTTGGAGTACGTCTCCTGACATCGTTCGATGCTCCCACGAAATCCTACTGCGAAAAGGAAAAAGGCCGACCGACCGTCGGGACCGGCATGATCCCGTAGAGTCCACTCACGTCGTCAGGACCGGACACCGGCCGACCGAGCCCAGATCGAAAACTGATCGGGCCGGTCCACTTCAGGCGCGGTCCTTCATCGATCCAGCGATCCGCGGATCGCGGAGGTCGAAAAGTGGCTTGATCTCTCAGCCTCTGGGAGGCCAGGGCTCGTCCCAACAGATCGGATCAGATGCGGACGACCTGACCCCAAGGTCTCAGATGCTTCGTGGCGGGATACCTCGTGGAGTCAACCACGGGGATCGGCTGGCAGCGCCAGGCTCCGAGAAACCAGCGATTCATCAGTCCAAGGCCAGATTGCCCAACAGCCAGTTCCAGCGATTGGAACCAGCTCGACAGGCCGCCTCTCCACGCCATGAACCAACCGGTCTTCGAGGAGCTCGAGGTGGAACGGTGTAACAAGCCCCGATCATGTCGAGCGGCGATTGACTTGCAGGCTTTCATGACCAGGCCTCCACCGGGGCGGACAGAGGGCCGACCTCACCCGGTCGAACTGCCCTTCTATCCTTCCTACCTCCCTATACGAGACTCCCTGCCTGCTGTCTCGCGCCTTTTCGCTTTTTTGTTCGCCAGTGTGAGGGGAAATGGTAAGATGGGGTTGCACCGGTCCCCCGGTAGTATAACCCAATGGCTGATCTCTTCGTGCCTTGCGTCCAGGAGTCGTGGTCGTGGAAGACGTTGGGAAAGAGCCGCGGCTCAGTGACCTATCCACACAATGGACCATGCTCTTTCAGGCGCGTCTCGGTACACCCGAAGAGGTTGGCGACGCACTGAGGCTCATGATGCTCCGCTACTCCGGGGCGGTGCACCGTTACCTGCTGAAGACCGTGGGCGACCCCGAGGAAGTCAAGGAGCTCGACCAGGAGTTTGCCCTTCGCTTTCTCAAGGGCAATTTTCTCAAGTACAACCCAAGTGTCGGTCGCTTCCGCGATTACGTCAAGGGAGCCGTCCGGAACTTGATGATCGATTACCATCGGCGCAAGGGTAAGACCCGCCGGCTGGACACCGACATGGAGATGGCCATCGTCGGCGGATCGGGACTGGAGGATCTGGATGAACGGATCATTGATGCCTGGCGCGACGATTTGCTGGATCGGGCCTGGAACGCTCTCGTGGACTTCGAGCAGCGGACGGGCCAGCCCTACCACACCGTCCTGCGGTTCCGGGTAACACACCCCAAAGACACTTCCGCCCAGATGGCGGAGAAACTCGCTCCCAGACTGGGCCGCACGCTCTCGGCCGGGGCCTGCCGCCAGCTCCTCCTCCGCGCCCGGGATAAGTGGGCGGGATCGCTCATTGACGAGGTCAAGGTGAGCCTGAAAGAACCAACCCGCGAGAATGTCGAGGAAGAGCTTGCCGACCTGCGTCTCCTTCATCTCTGCAAGCCCGTGCTCAAGCGATTGGATTTTGATGCGCAGTAGAGCTGAAATCGAGCGCGGGATGTCCACGGCGCCCTGCGCGTGGTTCCGGCTCGGGGAACCCGACAACCATGCAAAAGCCAGAGATTCGAACCTACGAACACGGAATCCACGCGATCGACCTCGGCTACATCCGGCCCGGGCTGGCCGCGAGCCACCTGATCGTGCGCGACGGCCGCGCCGCCTTCGTGGATACCGGGCCGAACGGCTCGGTGCCCCGGCTGCTCGCCGCCCTCGATGCGCTGGGGGTCGCCCGCGAGGCGGTCGATTACGCCATTTTGACGCACGTGCATCTCGATCATGCGGGCGGGGCTGGAGAGCTGTTGCGGGCCTTGCCCAACGCGACGGCCGTGCTCCATCCCCGCGGGGCGGCGAACCTGATCGACCCCACCCGCCTCGAGGTCGGCGCCCGCGCCGTGTATGGCGATCAGGAGTATGACGCGCTCTTCGGCCGGCTGGTCCCGATCCCTGAGTCGCGGATCATCGCCGCGGAGGACAACCAGGTCTTGACGCTGGGGCGCTCGCGCCTGCATCTCCTGGCGACCCCGGGCCACGCGCTTCACCACCTCGCGATCCACGACGAGACGGCGGGCGCCATCTTCTCCGGGGACGTCTTCGGCCTCTCCTACCGGGTCTTCGACAACTCCGAGGGCGAGCCCTTCATCTTCCCGACCACGTCGCCGACGCAGTTCGACCCCGACCAGGCGCACGCCTCGATCGAGCGCATTCGCGCGCTCGCGCCGGGGGCCGTCTACCTGGCCCACTTCAGCCGGGTGACGGGGATTGACCGGCTCGCCGCCGACCTCCACCGCGACATCGACGGCTTCGTCGAGTTGGCCGGGGGCTTCGATGACGGGCGCGATTCCGAGGAGTCCCTGTACCGCGCGCTTTTCGACCACCTCTCCGGGCGACTCGACGTCCATGGCTCCCCCACCGATCTCGAGACTCGAGAGACCTGGCTCGCGATGGACGTGCGCCTGAACGCGGCGGGGCTCCTTGGGTGGAAGAGGCGCGTCGCCCGTCCGCGGCCGGGATGATCGCGGACGCCGCTTGGGACGTATGGCCGTCACTTCGGCCTCCCCACGCTGAGATGGTTGGACGCGTCCAGCCCCCGCCGCCAGTTTCTTTGCGTGGAAATGATCCGGCCACGGAATTGTCGCACCGAGATCGACCGCCGGAGCGGCCGAATCAAGCGCAGTAGCGCAAGCGGCCGTGGTTCCGCTCGGTGTATCGGCCCTGGCTGCGAGTCAGGCGGCGAACCAAGTCCACAAGAGCACGGCGACGACAAGGGCAGTCACCGAGATCCCTACCGCCGCCAACTTCCATCTGGCGCTTGTCTTGTTCTGTTCCCCGGGCTCCAGGAAAAGTTGAGTCCGCTCCCGAAGCTCTTGTTCGGCCTCTCTACAATGGGACAGGAGGCTGAAGAGGATCTCCCGATCCTCTCGCTCCAGGGTCTTCGGGGTCAGCCAGGGAGTAACTAAGTCAGCCAGCCTTTGGTACAACTCGTGAGTCGGCCCATCGGTCGTCGCGGCCTGTAACCGGCAGGTCTGGACCAACGCGTTGTAGAGCTTGTCATAAGCATTCCGATTCACGTGGTGTCGAGGCCGTCGCAGTGCGAAGTGGTCAACGATCGCCATCCACTGGCGCCAAGCCTGCCACAAGGTCGCCGTCTCGGGCAGCGCCGCAGGCAGCTCCACAGTCTTGGGCTCGCTCTCCGGGGCCTCCTGGAACGGGAGCGATAATTCGTCCCCACTCTCGGCGCCAACCTCTTCAGCGCCCGCATCGACGAACTCGGGCACGTCCGCGAGAGGACTACCGGCGGACCCCGGCCGGCGGATGACAGAACCAAGCCGGAGGTAGTCAGCCAGGGCCGTGGCGAACTCGTTCATCGTCGCGTAGCGATCTTCCGGCACTTTGGCCATCGCCTTCAAACAGATGGCCTCGATCAGCGGGTCGAGGTCTGGCCGATGCCGCGACGGTGGTGCCGGTTCGACGAAGAGGATATGCCCCAAAACGAAAGTCTCCGGCCCCTCAAAGGGCACACGGCCTGTCAGCAGCTCGTACATGATCACGCCCAAGCTGTAGATATCACAGCGAGGTCCGAGCGCTTCCACTTTGCCGGTGACTTGCTCGGGCGGCATGTACGCCGGCGTGCCCAAAACCAGACCAACCCTCGTTAATCGCTGGTTCTGGAGGCCGATGCGCCACGCCAGACCGAAGTCCATGATGATGAGATTGCGGCGCGTGTTGACCATGACATTGGATGGCTTCAGGTCGCGGTGAACGACTCCGTGGGAGTGGGCCTCAGCCAGTGCCAGCGCGAGCTTGCGCACCATGGCGCCGACCCGCCGCTGAGACATCGGCCGGTCGCGGTCGATGTACCGCGACAGAGGATGGCCTTTGATGTACGCCATGATGATGTAGGGGATGCCGTCGAGCTGACCCACGTCGTAGACCGGGCAGAGATTCGGATGGTCGAGGCTCGCAGCGGCGCGGGCCTCCCGGTAGAAGCGGTCCAGATCGCGTCGATCCGCTGGTGCAGCGCCTTCATCCAGTCGGAAATGAGGGACCTTAAGGGCCACCCGGCGATGGAGTTCCGTATCGTGGACAAGGTAGACGGCCCCCATCGCCCCCTGTCCCAGCCGCCTCAGGATTCGGTAGCGGCCGAACCGTCGGGGCAGCTCAATCGCGGTCTTCCCATGAGGAAGAACTGAAGGAGGAGGGAGTTGCGACTTGGCGACCATCTTGCCGATCTGGCCCAGGACCGATCCCGACGCGGATCCCTGAGCCTGCTGGTCGATCAACTGCCTAAGCACTTTTGCCTGGTTGGGGAACCGCGCTTCGAACTGGGCGGCATCCGCCATAGCCCCTGATCGTATCCGCGCCTCGTACTCGGCCAGGATCAGCTCGGTGGCGATAGTCTCCGGAGTCCCGAGTTCCGGCAAAGCCTCCAGGTACGCCTCCACGTTCACCTGTCGACCTTGCTCCCACTGTTGACTCAAGTCGCGTTTGACCATTTCGATCAGGCTGGATGGAGAAGCCTGGATGTCCGAGGGGTTTGCGGACATGCCAGCGGCGAACCCGCTCCGGTCGCTGGCGGGACCGGCGCCTGAGGGGTGAGATTCAGGCTCCCCGCTGCTTTCCTTGGGTTGTTCGAGGGAATTGAGCTGATCAGCCGCCATGATCGACTCCCGAGGACGCGACCGGGGACCCTGATTCCCCTGTCCCTGGTGGACTGCACTTCCTTGTGCCTGTACACTAGAATCTCACTTGGCGTGGGCTTTCACAAGCCTTTTCGAAAGGCCGTCGCTTATCTGCCACTGGGCGGGTCATCCTTGCGTTTCGTGGGAGATGGGCTCCTCGAATCCTTTGCCGAAGAGATCAACTGGGAAACCTGATCGAGAATCGCCGAACTCGACGAAGGCCACCGTACCTGCTCACGAGACCTGCGGATAGGCAAGCATGGAGAATTCTGGCGAGCCCAAGTCGACCGACGTACCACCTCACGACTTGCTGCGCCTGATCCGACACTCGGGAGTCCTGAGTGATCGTCAATTCGAGGAGGTACGTGGCAAGGTCCGCAGCGGTGAATACCCGCGCGACTCTGATGCGCTGGCCGGGCGTCTGATCGAAGAACGCATTCTGACCAAGTTCCAGGCCGATCGCCTGCTGCGCAACAAGGCCCACGGACTGGTCGTTGGCCGCTACGTGATTCTCGATCGTTTGGGCGCCGGCGCGCGGGGTCGTGTCTTCAGGGCCCAGCATCGGCTAATGGGCCGAGTGGTCGCACTGAAGGTGATCGCCCCCCAGATCGCGTCGCGGGCGAGTTCGATAGCCAGGTTCCATCGGGAAATGCGGCTCATCGGCCGGCTTGATCACCCCAACGTGATCCGAGCTTTCGACGCCGACCAGATCGGCGATCTGCTCTATATCGTGATGGAGTACGTACCTGGTCGGAGCTTCGATCACGTGGTCGCGGAGCGAGGACCACTTTCCCCTTCCGAAGTGGTCAATTACATGGCCCAGGCCGCCCTGGGACTGGAACATGCTCATGAGCGAGGGATCATCCACCGCGATGTCAAACCTTCGAACCTGCTTTTGAGCCAGGAGGGCCAGGTCAAGATTCTCGACCTCGGCCTCAGCGCCTTGATGGAGGCGGACAAGGAGGCGTCGTTTGCGACAGCCGCCGGCCTCGTTGTCGGCACGGTCCACTTCATGTCACCCGAGCAATGCGCCGCGATCGAGATCGATTGCCGGAGCGATCTCTTCAGCCTCGGTTGCACGATGTATTACCTGCTGACCTGCCAGTTGCCCTTCCCGGGAGATACAATGGCGGAATGTCTTGCACTACGAATCCGGGGTTGTCAGATTCCGATCACGGACCACCGCTCGGATCTGTCCCCGCGATTGGTCGAAGTGCTGGATCGATTCCTGGCCCGCCGTCCCCAGGATCGTTTCCAGACGGCCGGGGAGGCGGTCGCCGCTTTACACGACCTTGCGGACGCCGAGGCCGGCGGCAGCCCCTCTCCCCGATCTACGCCGCTCCCTCCGACAGCCCCATCAGTCCCCGAGCCCGTTGTGTCCTCAACTCTTCCCTCGGCTGTTGACTCGCCCCCCACCCCGTCCCGCGATCCACCGGGCCTCAGATCTTCTTCCTGGTCTGGCTTTGCGTCCATCCCGACCGCGCAGCCAGTCGTGATCGTCCTCTTGATTGTCCTGCTCGGGCTGGTTGCCTTCGGGCTCGGCTTCGCTCTGGGGCGCGTCTCTGCGATCCCGATTCTTTCAGGGGGCAGATAGCCGCCGACGTGCGAACCAGCCGTGAAACGGCTTGCGCAGGTTCGCTCCATCCGATCGTGGGGATGTTCTATAATCCACAGTAGGAACGAACCAACGAGCCGGAGCACATTATGAGAGATCCCCAACGCCATCCTTCCGTCGGACGCCGAACCCTAGACATGTCTTTGACTTGGCTCATCGTCGGTGCGATGATCGGAGCGATAGGTGGGCTACGGACCGGAAGGCTCGTCGAACTTGCTTCCGGCGTGCTCGGAGGCATGATCGTGCTCCCGATTGCCGGGGTTCTCCTGGGATTGATCGGCGGTGACGTCAAGGGAAGCGTCGTTGGAGCAGTTGGAGGCCTGATGGGTTGCTGGCTCGCGAAACCGACTGGCGGTATCTCCATTGATGCCGTCAGCGTGGAAGTGGTGGTGGTCTTCGGTGCACTTGTTGGAGCGACATGCTTGCTCTATCTCCAGCTCGTACGTTGGAGCTATGGAATCCTCCTTCGGAGAGCTTGCCGGTTGGCGGGCGGCGCGTTGGTGCTGTGCAGGGCGCCCGCTCTCGCAGGTTATTTCGGGTCGACGAACGACCGAATCAGGAATACTGCCCATTTCCACAGCCGTCCGGGACGAGGGCGAGCTCAACTAACCCAACATAGGAATTCAGATCGGGGTTGTGAGCACCGGTGTCCTGCTGTCTCAGAATCCGGTTTCGTGACACTTCCGCACGGCGGATGGTGATCGGGCACTCACCGGGAGCTTGATTCCAGAGCGATCGGCGGTGGAACCTTCGGCCTCGCCGCCTTTTCCGCCGTGCCCGCAAGATTTCCCCGCGGGGCGGGGCGTGGCGGGGACGTCGAGACAGGGATGGTCCTGGCGTCCCTGGTCGCGGCAAGCCTGGGCGTTTGAACCTCGTTGACGGCGATCAGACGATCGATCTCGCGTAAGCGGGTCTTGAGAATGTCGGAACTCGGATTCGCACCCATCGCACGGCGATATTCTTGACGGGCTGACTGCCAGCGCTTGTCGAGAGCCAGGCTGAAGGCAAGATTGACGTGGGCGTCGGTGGCGGAGCTGCCCGCCCTCTGAAACTCAGCCAGAGCCTCCTCGGTTCGCTCCATGTGTGCATAAACCAGGGCGAGATTGTTGTGGGCACGAGGGTGGTTCGGATCGATGGCGAGCGCTTGCTTGAGATTCCGCTGGGCGTCTTCCCACTTCCTCTGGAGGTAGAAACTGTAGCCCATGTCGCAGAAGACGTCGGCGTTTCCGGGGGTGATCTCCAGGGCCTTCTGATATTCCTCTTCAGCCTGGCGATACTCGCCCTTGAGCGTTTGGATGTTGGCCAGGTGCAGGTGCGCATCGCCTCGTTTCTTGTCGCGTTTGAGCGCCTGGCGATAAGCAACCTCGGCGAACCCGATGTCTCCCTGGTTTTCGGCGGACCTGCCCAGAGCGATCTGGACATCAGCCTCCTGCGCCGGAGTGATACGCTCCTTGAGACCATCTTTGCCTTTGCTCCAGCCCAAATGGGGGTGGGGTGAGGCGAGCTCGAACGATCCACAGCCAGGGAAACAGGAGACGATTCCGACGACCAGGATCTTTCGGGCCAGCTTGGAGAGATGATTCCGTCCCATCGTCTTTGCCTTTCCCACTAGAGCGGTTTTCAGATGCGTTGCATGCGCCGCGGCTCTCACCCCCCTACCCCCCCCCTTCGCAAGGGGGGGAAAGTCGGCGGCGTCTGGTCTTTTT
>JBAUOX010001035.1:0-4827 GCA_049579985.1 Isosphaeraceae bacterium
AGCATGGCACCCGTACCCGTACCCGTCGCCGGGGCCAGACGCGAGACCATTGAGCAGCCGAAGCGAGCAAGTGGTCGGAGCTTCGCCTCGGTTGTCACCCGGAAACGCCCGTCATTGAACCGTGCCCAAAAACGCAGGGCACGACGGGCCGCATCGACCGGCGCGTAGCCACAATCCGCCAAGGACAAGGTCGGAGCAGCCACCGCTCAGGCCAAGCCAGTCGTTCTGCGCGTTCCCCGAGTCCGCTCTTTGTCCACCCAAGCCAGCGCCGAACGCGATGTCCTCGTTGCCCAGGCGGAGCCGCCGGACCGAACTGAAGCGATAGACCCCGTCATTGACTTCACGCGTCCGGTCGGTTATTTATTAGGAGATTATGACGACACTGCTCATGGCGGGCAGGGTTTCAACTGGCTACGAGAGCCCCTCACACCCGTCATCACGACGTGCCGTAGGGGTTTTTTTATGTCCATTTGAATGAACATGCGATGAAGCGAACCGGGCCAGTCCAGCACACTTCATCGATCTGGCATGGCGAATTTCCGAGCACGCACGGCTGCATGATTAGATCGGGGCGAGGTCGCACCCTCGGAAGCAACCATCCTTCTCAGGAGGTCCCACTTGAAACGGCAATTCGTGACGGTTGATGGGAACGAGGCGGCGGCCTACGTGGCCCATCAGACCAACGAGGTCATCGCGATCTACCCGATCACGCCCTCCTCGCCCATGGGTGAGTTCGCCGACGCCTGGTCGGCCGCGGGCCAGAAGAACATCTACGGCGTGATTCCCACGGTCATCGAGATGCAGCACGAGGGAGGAGCGGCCGGGGCCTGCCACGGTGCGCTCCAGGGTGGCGCACTGACGACGACGTTCACGGCGTCGCAGGGCCTGCTCCTCATGATCCCCAACATGTACAAGATCGCTGGCGAGCTCACGTCGACCGTGTTCCACATCGCCGCCCGGACCCTGGCCACCCACTGCCTGTCGATCTTCGGCGACCAGAGCGACGTCATGGCCGCCCGGGCCACTGGCTGGGCGATGCTCTGCTCGAACACCGTGCAGGAGGTGCAGGATTTCGCCCTGATCTCGCAGGCGGCCACGCTCGAGGCGCGGGTGCCGTTCCTTCATTTCTTTGACGGCTTCCGGACCTCCCACGAGGTCAACAAGATCGAGCAGTTGACCCCGGACGACCTGCGGGCAATGATCCCGGACGAGCTGGTGAAGGCCCACCGGGACAGGGCCCTCAATCCCGAGCGCCCGATACTCCGCGGCAGTGCCCAGAACCCCGACGTCTTCTTCCAGGCGCGCGAGGCGTGCAATCCGTTCTACCTGGCCGTCCCGGGAATCGTTCAAAAGACCATGGACAAATTCGCCGGGCTGGCCGGCCGGCAGTATCACCTGTTCGACTACGTCGGGGCCGCGGATGCGCAGGAGGTGATCGTCGCCATGGGCTCGGGCTGCGGGGGCATCGAAGAGACCGTCGTGAAGCTCAACGCCGAGGGCCGGAAGCTGGGACTGGTCAAGGTCCGGCTGTACCGTCCGTTTGACGTGCCGAGCTTCGTCGCGGCGCTGCCGGTGACCACAAAGCGAATCGCCGCGCTCGACCGGACCAAGGAGCCCGGCGCGATCGGCGAGCCGCTCTACCAGGACATCATCACGGCACTCGTCGAGGGCTGGAGCGAGCGGGCTGGCGATGTGCCGGCCCCCAAGGTCATCGGCGGCCGGTACGGCCTGTCATCCAAGGAGTTCACGCCGGCGATGGTGGCCGGAGTCTTTGATGAGCTGGCCGCTCCCAAGCCCAAGCGGCACTTCACCGTCGGCATCGTCGACGACGTCACCCACATGAGCCTGAAGTGGGACCCCACGTTCACCACCGAGGCGGCCGACACTCACCGGGCCGTCTTCTACGGCCTGGGCAGCGACGGCACCGTCGGCGCCAACAAGAACACCGTCAAGATTATCGGTGAGAACACCCCGCTCTTCGCCCAGGGCTACTTCGTTTACGACAGCAAGAAATCGGGCTCGGTCACCGTCTCGCACTTGCGGTTCAGCCCACGGCCGATCAACGGGTCGTACCTCTGCCGCAACGCGAACTTCGTGGCCTGCCACCAGTTCAACTTCCTCGAGAAGATGGACGTCCTGGAGTTCGCCGATCCCGGGGCGACCTTCCTGCTCAACAGCCCGTACGGCCCGGACGAGGTCTGGGAGCAGATTCCGATCGAGACCCAGCGGCAGATCATCGACAAGAAGCTGAAGTTCTACGTGATCGACGCCGAGAGCGTGGCGGAGAAGGCGGGGCTGGGCCGACGGCTCAACACGATCATGCAGACCTGCTTCTTCGCGATCTCGGGCGTTCTGCCCCGCGATGAGGCGATCGCCGAGATCAAGGACACGATCAAGAAGACCTACGGCAAGCGCGGGGAGACCGTACTGCACCAGAACTACGCCGGTGTGGACACGGCCATCGCCGAGCTGTTCGAGGTGAAAGTCCCGGCCTCGACCGCGGGAGACCTGCGCCGGCTGCCGGCAGTGCCGGCCTACGCTCCCGACTTCGTCAAGCGGGTCACGGCGATGATGATCGAGGGCAAGGGCGACCTGCTGCCCGTCAGCGCCATGCCGGTCGACGGCACCTTCCCGACCGGGACTGCGCGCTACGAGAAGAGGAGCATCGCGCTGTCCATCCCGATCTGGGACCCCGACATCTGCATCCAGTGCGGCCTCTGCTCCCTGGTTTGCCCGCACGCGGCGATCCGCACCAAGGTCTTCCCCACATCGGCACTCGACAACAAGCCGGCCGGCTATCAGTCGGAGCCCTACAGCGGCAAGGAATACCCCGGCCTCCACCTGACCGTCCAGGTCGCGCCCGACGATTGCACCGGCTGTGGCGTGTGCGTTGATGTCTGCCCGGCCAGAAGCAAGGAGATGGTCAAGCACAAGGCCATCAACATGGAACCGAAGCTCGACCACCTCGAAGTCGAGCGGGCCAACTTCGATTTCTTCCTCGAGATCCCCGAGATCGACCGCAAGCAGGTCAAGTTCGAGGTGGTCAAGGGCTCGCAACTGCTTCAGCCGCTTTTCGAGTTCTCCGGCGCCTGCCCCGGCTGCGGCGAGACGCCCTACCTCAAGCTCATGAGTCAGCTCTTCGGCGACCGCGCCATGATCGGCAACGCCACCGGCTGCTCATCGATCTACGGCGGCAACCTGCCCACGACACCCTACGCTCAGAACAAGCAGGGGAAGGGCCCGACCTGGAATAACTCGCTGTTCGAGGACTGCGCCGAGTTCGGCCTGGGGATGCGGCTGGCCGTCGATCAGCAAGAGGCCTATGCCCGAGAGCTCTTGCGGCGGATGTCCTCGGTGCTGGGCGACGACCTGGTGCGGGCGATCCTCGAGTCGCGCCAGGTCGACGACGCCGAGATCGAGGCCCAGCGGGCCCGGGTCGCCACGCTCGGGCAGAAGCTCGCCCAGCTTGATTCCACCGAGGCACGGCTGCTCCAAGGCGTGGCCGACGCCCTGATTCGCCGCAGCGTCTGGATCGTGGGTGGCGACGGCTGGGCCTACGACATCGGCTTCGGAGGGCTGGATCATGTTCTCGCCTCGGGACGCGACGTCAATATCCTGGTGCTGGACACCGAGGTCTACTCGAACACCGGCGGCCAGGCATCCAAGTCCACCCCGCGGGCCGCGGTTGCCAAGTACGCCTCCGGCGGCAAGACCGTCGGCAAGAAAGACCTGGGCATGATGGCCGTCGACTACGGCAATGTCTACGTGGCCACAGTGGCCATGGGCGCCAACCCGCTGCAGACGCTCAAGGCCTTCCGCGAGGCCGAGGCCTACCGGGGCACCTCGATGATCATCGCCTACAGCACGTGCATCGCTCATGGCATCGACATGACCACGTCGATGACCCACCAGAAGGAAGCGATCACCTCGGGCTACTGGCCGCTCTATCGCTACGACCCCCGCGCGGCCCATGACGGGTCCAAGCCGTTCCATCTCGACAGTCGCAAGCCGACCACGGCGTTCAAGGAATTCGCCTTGAAGGAAGGGCGCTACGCCATGCTGGCCCGCGCCAACCCGGCCCAGGCCGAAAGGCTCCTTGAGCTGGCCCAGAAAGATATCAACGACCGCTGGCATTTCTACGAGCAAATGGCCGGAATCGATCGAACGGTCAGTCCGATGGAGGAGGCAGCCCGATGAGTGTTTCTTTGCGCACCAAGTACCTGGGCCTGGACCTGAAGAACCCCCTGGTCGCGTCGGCCGGCCCGCTCACGGGCCGCATCGACACGCTCATGAAGCTCGAGGAAGCGGGGGCGGCGGCGGTTGTGCTGCCCTCGCTCTTCGAGGAGGAGATCGTCTCCGAGGGGGTCGAGATCGCCCTGCTTTACGACTACCAAAACGAGGGTTTCGGCGAGGCCCAGTCGTATCTTCCGGAGATGGAGGATTACCATACCGGGCCCGACACCTATCTCCGGCTGGTTCGCCAGGCCAAGCAGTCGCTCACGATCCCGGTGATCGGCAGCCTCAACGGCACCTCCAAGGGCGGCTGGATTCATTACGGCAGGATGATCGAGGAGGCCGGCGCCGATGCTCTCGAGCTGAACATTTACTATCTGCCCACCGACCCCGACACGACGTCCCTCCAGGTCGAGAACCAGTACCTCGAGCTCGTTTCCGGCGTCCGTGGGGCAGTTTCCGTTCCGCTGGCCGTGAAGATCGGCCCGTTCTTCAGCTCGATAGCCAACATGGCCAAGAGGCTCTTCAGTACCGGGGCCGACGGCCTGGTCCTGTTCAACCGGTTCCTCCAGCCTGACATCGACCTCGAGACCC
>JBAUOX010001036.1:0-4166 GCA_049579985.1 Isosphaeraceae bacterium
GCCCCCCCCGCGAACCCGAGGAGTGCAACCACGCCCTTGAAGACGAGCTCGAACCAGGCCAGGGGAACGAAGAGCCGGCGGAAATCGCCAAGGACTCCGCTCGCGAGCGAGATCAGCGGCTCCGGGACCGATCGAGTGGCCATCAGTAGCCCCATCCTGCCAGGTAGTGAGCGCGGCTCCGCGGTTTTCAACCATTCTTGTCTGGGAGGCGCGAAAACGCCACTGGTAAGCTCCGGCTCACTGTACTACTAACCTCAAGAATCTTGTACGCTGTACACGAATTTCTAGAGACTGTAGCATCGCTACCGGGGCCGATTCGAAGATCGCTCGGCAGGAACAGGGAGAATCGACTTGGGACCCGCTCAATGCCTCCGAGTTAGCCCCCAACTCGGCGAACGGCTTGATCCCAAGCCTAATTGCGTGGGCCAAGTCCCAATCGCCCGGTAACATTGCTATAGTCTCAATTTCTAACCCGTTTTCCAGTGACGTGTTTCGCTCAGACTTCACGCCGCGGCGATCAATTTCTCCACCCCAGCGGCCCGCGCCGCCAGGATCGCCGTGATCTGCTCCCGGCCGCGTGTTGTGACCTGATACCGATGCGTCTTGGTGATTTTCTGGATCAATCCGTGGGCGCGCAAGAGCGCCAGCAAACGGCTCACCTGACCCGACTGCCGCCGGTGCACCGCCGCATCCTTCGACCGCTCGGCGTAGCGGCAATGCCGCACGTCGCGGTTGCGGAAGCCCGTGATCAGGTGACCCCCGCGCCCCACGAACTCCAACAACCGCGTGTCCACCTCTCCCAACGGGTTGAGCGCCCGATAGCGACGGCCATCCTTGACCATCCGATGACACAACGGCCCGCTCAAGTCCCCCAGCGGCGTCGGCGATTCCACCACGGCCAACGCCTCCAAGTACCGTTCGTTGGCCGCCTGCGACATCTCGCCCTCCGGGTCGTCCCCCACCGGCCGATACACCTTCAGGCCACTCGCGTCGTGGATCGTCGTCTCCACCCGCAGCACCTGCCCCTGCTTGTCGTAAAACTTCACGCCGTTACGCTCGTATCGTCAAGGGCCACGAAGGTGTTGTTCTTCTTGAGGTAGCCGATTCCCGCGGCGTCGAGCTGCCGCGCCAGCCAGTCGCGGCCGTTGAGAACGACCTTGATCTGGAATGGCAGCCAGGTCTGCAACCGCACGTGCATCGGGCCGAAGACGGAGTGATCCAGAGAGAAGTAATAGTGCAGGCACTTGCGGATGGCGGGGCGCAGCTCCAGGTGCTTGGTCTGCGGGTTGCGATGCAGCTCGTAGGACCGGCAGGGCTCGACGCAACTGAGGACGGCGATCAGGCCGGATGGTTGAGCCGGACCGGGCAGGGCGTGTGCGAAGTCCTCTTTACTCTGAGAGCCCGAGGGTAAGTAATGGACACGGCCGGAGACCGTGGTCTCGGCGAGACATTCGCTGGCGTGCTTGATCCGCCGACTGAGTCCCAACATATAATTGCCGAACTCCTTGAGCAGCACGCCGGTGACGGCGAGAAAGCCGGCCAGCCCGTCCAAGTAGGACAATCGCAACAGGGAGCCTACAAATCGGAGGCGGGCGAAGCCGCTGAGGGTGCCTTGAATCTGGTGCTGGTGCCGCGATACAAAAGACTGCATGGCGTTGTCTCCGGTTGGGTGAGAGTCTTGGCCGACTCTTTGTAACCTACCTGGGGCAACGCCATCTTTCATCCCCCTTTGGTTGCGGCCGATAGGCCGCGCTGTGAGAACAGGCACCTACGCGACTGAACTTCAAGATTCGATGAGTGCCGGGCTCGGGAGGCGCGGGGCGTGATGGATCTCTTCGATCGAGAGCAGCACCTGGAGCGGACGGGGATCTGGAAGGACCTCGACGCCGAGGACCGGCGACGGCTCGCCGAGGCTGCGTCCGCAGTCGAGTTCCCCGCCGGTGCCTTGATCTTCCGGGAAGGCGAGATCGGGGATTGCGCCTACGTCATGGTCCGGGGGTCGGTCCAGGTCTTCACGTTCGCCAAGAACGGCCAGGAGTTGGAACTGGCCCGCTTGAAGGAATCGGCCCAGTTCGGCGAGCAGTCGCTGTTACCCGGGCGGACCGGCCAGCGCAACGCCAGTGTCCGCGCGGCCGAGGATGTGACCCTCCTGCGCATCTTGAAGGCGGACTTCCAGAAGGCCCTGTCCCGGCAGCGCCAGTTCAGCGAGATGTTGACCCAGGCGGGCGAGGTGCAGGCCTCGCAGAATCTGAGTCGGCAGAAGGCGCTGGTGTGGGCGCTGTTCATGTTCGCCAACGGATTCATCACGATCGCCATCCAGAGCGGGCTGGCGATGTTCTTCCAGACCCCGTTCATCTTCCCCTTGCCGGGGGCCACGGCGTTTCTCCTATTCTTCACGCCCACGACGCCGCCGACGAGCCCACGCAACGTGATCTGCGGCCACGCGATCGGCATCATCTGCGGCTACATCGCGCCCTGGTTGACGGGCCTGCAATACGCCGGGCCTGCCACGGTGATGGCCCTGGAGTGGTCGCGGGTCCTCGCCACCGCGCTGTCACTGGGGACGTCCGGGGCGTTGATGATCCTGTTGAACGCGTCACATCCGCCCGCCTGCGCCACTACGCTGATCGTCTCGCTCGGCCTCGTCACCAAGCCCCGGCTCCTGGTGGTCCTCGAATGCGCAGTGATCTTGCTGACTCTCCAGGCGTTCTGCATCAACCGCCTCGCCGGCATCAAGTATCCGAGGTGGGCCCGCTAACGAAGTCGTCATAGGGATCTCACTGATTCCTCGGGCTGGATGTAGACCCTGTCGACGTCACTGGCGTGTAGGCAGAGTCTATAGCATGGTTACCGGGCGACATCGATGAACGGATCACCACCGGGCTGCGTAGTTCCTGGTAGGACCCCTCCTCTGGGGGACGTCAGTCCCTCGGTTTTTCGCCGGCACACTTTTGGAAGTAATTGTTAAAAATGGCAGCTCAGAGCGGATCTCCTGGTGTAAACTCAAGTACCAAGAGATTCTACGAATCACGTCTACTGGGATAGGCTCTTAGTGCGGGTTGCTGACGGGGTCCGACGGAATTGCTTCGCGGGAGAAACATCCTATGAATGCAGCGCGCTGGTTCAAGAACCTGTCCATGGTCGCCAAACTCCTGGTCGCCTTCGGGCTCCTGGCGGGGCTCCTGGCGGTGCAGGGCTGGGTGGCCATCTCCGAACTCGCCACCATGCAGGCGAATACGGGAGACATCTATCAGAAGCAGCTCGTGCCCCTGGGCATGCTCAGCGAGATCGACAACGACCTGCAGCGCATCCGCCAGACCAGCTACAAGATGTTCACGCCGCTCCCGCCGGAGCAGGTCAAGGCCGCCGTCGAGGACGCCCGCAAGCTGGACAAGGATCTCCTCGACAAAAGCAGCAAATTCCGGGCGACCATCTGGTCGGAGGAGGTCAAAGCCGCGTTCGACCGCTTCGGCGAGGAGATGAAGAAGTACCAGGACTACCGGGAGGGCAGGCAGTACGCCTTGCTGCTGAAGGGCGACAAGGAGCAGGCGTTCCAGGTGGCCCTGGAGGGCGGCCCGTACTACGAGGCGGCCTACCGAGCCCTTCAGGAGACGCTCCAGGCCAAACAGAACGTCGCCCTCAAATACTACCAGAATTCTCAGGCCGTTTATACCGAGGCCCGGCAGTTGATGCTGGCCCTCATCGTGGGTGGGGTTCTGCTCGGCATGATCCTGGGCGTGCTGATCGCCCGCGAGATCGCTACGCCGCTGAAGAAGATCGTGCAGATCCTGGAGGAGATCGCGCAGGGCGATCGGAGTCGGCGGGCCGTCGTGGACCGCAGCGACGAGATCGGCCGCATGGCCGTGGCACTCAACAAGGCCAATGATTCTGGGGCGGCGATGGCCGGGGTGGCCGAGCGCATCGCCCGCGGCGACCTGACTGTCGAAGTGGCGCGGCGCTCGGACCGCGACAGGCTGGGCACGGCTCTGGAGGGGAGGCTCGCCCACTTCCGCAAGACGGTGGAGAACATTCAGCGGGTCGCCGCCGAGGTCGCCGCCGGCAGCCAGCAGTTGCGCGACGCCGCCGGCCAGGTCTCCGAGGGCGCCGGCAACCAGGCCAGCTCAGTCGAACAGACGTCGGCGGCGATGGAGGAGATGGCCGCCGGC
>JBAUOX010001037.1:0-3189 GCA_049579985.1 Isosphaeraceae bacterium
GGCCAGACTCGCTCCGGCCTCGGCCGCCGCCGCCACATCGATCATCGCCCACGGCGTCGCCTGGACCGCCGGCTCCTCGAAGTCGCCCGCTTCTTCCTCGTTGTTGGAAGCCAGAGGGCCGGCGTCAGCCCCGGGCACGTCGATCTTCTCGGTTGATCCGGGCGTGCCCTCCGGGCTTCCGCCGCCGCCTGAGACCTCGATGATCTGAAGCGGAGCCGTCACTCGGGAGGCATAAGCCTGGTTGGTGATGTAGATCACGCCCATCAAGCCCACGACCATCATGGCACCCAGAACGACCGCCATCAAGAACGACGTGACCCGGTCGTAGATCGACTCGCCCAGCACCCTGGCAGCGAACTCTTCGGGCTTGGACCCGGCGTCACCAGACGGTTTGGAGATCGAGCCGGGGCTCATGGTGAAGGGCTCCGGACAGGATTGGCGGCCGGGGGAGCGGCAGATCGGCCAGGGACCTTGCGGATCCCTTCGTCGTCATTCGCCTCCGCATCCAGTGGGCGGATTGAGTCGTACCAAGCTCTCCACGCCTCGGCGGCCTCCTTGCGCTGATCGGGCGTCGAGGGGCTGGGAGGACCAAGGCCCTCGAGCTTGCGGCTGAGGAGCTGAAGCCCCAATGCGGCCGCGGTGACAACGTTTTCCTCGGGGTCCACGAGCGCGCCGATCAGGTCGGGGACCGAGTCCAGATCGGCAGTCCGCGAAAGCGCCCATGCAGCCACCTGCCGCATCCCGGGATCCCGGTCGGTGAGCAGCTTGCGAAACCGATCCTTGAACGGGCGAAGTGCGTCCGGCCCTTCTCGCACGTAGCGCTCGATCAGGCCCGAGACGGCCGTGTCCGCGGTCTGGGCGCGGGGATCCTCGAGAACCGCCAGCATCCCCTCCACCGCGCCGTTCATGGGCCGGCTCATGATATGGCCACCGGCCACCGTCATCGACGTCAGGTCCTTGGGAAGGTATCTCCCGCCCACCAAAGTTCCCGCTCCCAGCCGCTTGATCGTCACCCGCTTGATGGATTTGGCCGTGGACTTGGTCAGGAAAAGGACCGCCCAGACGGTGTTCATCTCATCGCTAAACGGCGCGACACTCCAGGAGCCGGCGGGCTGCTGAGTCGACTTGATATAGGTGCGACCCTTCTCCAGCAAGTCCACCCTGCCGATCGATTGCCGATCGGCAAGCGCCGCGACTCGCTCGATACCGTATAAACCATAATAGATCGACCGGCCGATCAGGCCCGGTTGAGTCGTCGTGTAGTTCGCGCCCAGCCAGGCCATGCCTTTCCTGACCGCCTGGTCGATCTGACCGAGAGAGGTGGCGATCTCGTAATTCTGGGAAGGGTTCGTGGGTGTGAGCGCGGTCAGCAGTGGGTTGGTGCCGCGTTTCGCTTCACGAAACCGCTGGAGCTGACGCCTGCAGAGCAGAAGGCTGCCCACGCCCGCCGCGGTCATCGACAGGTTATCGGCATACGAAGGCTCATCGCGGTGGTAATTCCAGCTCCCGGCGGACGCCTGCACCGAGAGGTACCAGCTTGCGGCCCTGTCCCAGACGGGCGGGGGAATGTCGACGCCGGAGTTCTCACACTCCCAGAGTCCGAGCAGGGCATACTGAGAGATCGAGCTGTCGCCGCGGTTCCGGCCGACATAGTCCCACGACCCGTTCGCGTTTTGCCGGCCAATCAGGTAAGTGGCGACCAGGTTGATCTCTCCGCGATGCGCGTCGCTGTCAAGATTGGACAGGGCCATCGCCACCACGGCGGCCTCGTAAATGTCGTGCCCCCAGGTTTTCTCCGGAGAATAGGCGCTGCTGGTGAACCGCTTCTGGATCCTGGCGATGCACGAGGCCAGGACCGGGTCGGTCTTGGGCGTATCCGCCTTGAGCAGGGCCAGCGCGATCATCGCAGACTCTCCGACCGGCTGGCCGGACGCCCTGCCACGGAGGTACTGGATTGCCGAGAGAACCGCCGGTTCCTGCTGTTCCTGCTGCCCACGGGCGGGTGCTGGCGCGGCTGAGATCACATCGAGCACAGCGAGAAAAGCGAGCAGTGGGCGAGATCCGGTTCGCGACATGGCTCGAGTGTTGCTTGAAAGGAATCGGTGCGGGAACGAAGACCGGCCTGTCCATATTGATTGTACCGCCGCCCAGGCGGATTTCGAACCGAGCCAGGGAAGATTCCGGCGGGTGGCGGCCTTTTCAGGCAGATTCCGACCGGCCTTCATCGCCGATTTTCGCGGAGCCGCAATTTGCCTTTTTCGCACTCATTTTCTGAGACTTCTCGCCGATCTCCACCGAAGTCGAGATGATCAGTCATACTAACCCGACGCGTTAGCGAGGGTGCGTCTTCCTTCCCGCAATCAAATTGCCGCGTCCCTCGCCGACGCTTCGGGTTAGTGTTCTCGCGGCTTGTCTTGACCGTCACGGACATACAGAATCGCGGCTTCCAGACTCTCCGAATCGTTGATGAACCGTTGGCTGCCGCGTTCGGCCCACCAGTTTTCGCGGAGAGGGGTCGCATCGACTTCACGCCCCTGAGCATCATGGCGGACTGCTTCCAATTCTTTCAACCGCCGCGTACACCATGCCTTCAATTGGTTGCGAACAATCTTGGGTGCTTGGTCCGCAGTGACAACGACGTGGGCGTGATTCGACCGGCAGTTGACGGCGTGCAATTCCCAGTTGCGAATCCTGCACGTTTCGGCAATTTGCCGCTCCACAACGCCGCGCTGTTCGCCATCTAATCGGCAAGCATCCTCGGTCATTCTCGCTTCCGCCTCCAGCATTCGGACGGCGTCTGGGAACTGCCAGCCGTGTGCGTATAAGATCCAACCGCGTTCGTCTCCCGGAAGCCAGGTGCCGTACGTGGACCAGGTCAAGAAGTACGCCAACGGCTCCGGCATTGGCGGCTCGTCCCCTCGTGCACGTCCCATGTCATCTCCTTCACACTAACCCGACGCGTCAGCGAGGGTTCCGTGAGCCACAAGTTTGCGTTGGCGTTGTTGCAGCAGAACCCTCGCTGACGCGTCGGGTTAGTATTCGGGACGGCCGGCCCCCCATTTGAGAAACCGAACCGAGCCGCCTGACTGTGGAGATCAGCGAGGACTGTCCATTTTCTTGGGTGGTCAGGCCGGTTTTTCCACGGTTGAAATCCAAAATGCCCGTTGGTAATGACAACCAGGCGTCGAC
>JBAUOX010001038.1:0-7421 GCA_049579985.1 Isosphaeraceae bacterium
GCCAGGCCGTCGCAACCGCCTGACCGTCCTCAAGCCCAAGGATGCCACGGATGTGATCTTCCTGCATCCTGGTGAGCCCGTCTTTGAGAGGCTGAGGACGACGGTCTGCGGGCGGTTCGCGGACCAGGCTCTCCGTGGAGGTATCTTCGTCGATCCCCAGGCGGATCAGCCGTACTTGTTCCACCTGGCGAGCGTTTCGATCATCCGAAGGTCCGACCCCTCCCTCCGGGCACTGGAGAAGGAGGAGCTGCTCGAAGAACGCCTGCTCGGCTTCCGGCAGTACGGCGACGGCACGATCCAGCCATGCCCGGTGGAGCATCTCCTCCTCCTCAGAGGAGACCAGACGACCAGGTCGCCACTCCGGGATCTGGTTGCCCGTTCGTCCGAGCTGCTCGGCATGGCTCGCGATCGAATCACCAAGGAGGTCGCCGAGCCACTTGCGGAAGTACGACGCCGACGCTGCCTGGAAACCCTGGCGAGCCGGATCGAATTCGTGACCCGGGGGTATGAGTATCAGGAATCGGACCTCGCCGCCATGCGGGGCAAGCTTAATGAGAAGGTCCGTGCGGGGGACCTGAATGCGAAGAAGCAGCTCAGCCGCGTGCGGGACCGACAGAAGAGCCTGGAGAGCCGCAAGCGGGAGGCACTGGACAGCCTCCGCGGAGAGCCGGACTTGATCCATGCCGAGACAATCCAGTTCCTTGCTCACGCCCTCGTGCTGCCCAGCGACGACCCCGAGGACCAGAAGCAGTTCGATGTCCAGGTCGAAGCGATCGCGATGAAGGTAGCCATCTCACACGAGGAGGCCGCCGGTGCGGTCGTGAGGGATGTCTCCAAGCCGAATCTGGCCAGGGCGGCGGGACTCACGGATAACCCTGGATTCGATCTGCTGTCACAGCACGCGGTTCACGGTCAAAAAGGCATCGAGGTGAAGGGGCGTGCCGGGATCGGCGACGTGGAATTGACCGAGAACGAGTGGGCGAAGGCGTGCAACGAGCGGCAGCGGTACTGGCTTTATGTGGTCTTCGACTGCGGCACGGCGCATCCGAGGCTTCTCCGGATACGAGACCCTTTTGGTAAACTAATCGTGAAGGCCAAGGGGAGCGTGAGTATCGAGGAGAAAGCCCTTTTCGAAGCGGCGGAAGGAGACTGAACCATGAAGGAACTTGGGTACGTGCAGCGGTTCGGATTCGGTATCGCGACTGCCCGCCGAGAGCTCCAGAAGAACGGCAATCCAGAGCTCGAATTCCAGGTCGAGGACTCCCACGTCGCAGCCATCATCAGGAGGTGACGATGAGCATCCCCGTGATCGCCTTCTTCAATAACAAGGGTGGGGTCGGCAAAACCACGATGGTCTACCACCTCGCGTGGATGTTCTCTGATCGCGGCTTGCGCGTCATCGCCGCCGACCTCGATCCGCAGAGCAACCTGACTGCCGCCTTTCTCGATGAGGACCGGCTCGAGGAGGTCATGCCCAACGACGGTCATGCCCTGACCATCTTTGGTGCGGTGGAACCCCTCAAGCAGGGCACTGGCGATATCAGCGAGCCTCACGTCGAGATCGTCTCGGATCGCCTCGGGCTAATCCTCGGCGATATGGCTCTGTCCACATTCGAGGATGACCTTTCTGAGGTCTGGCCGAAATGCCTCGGGGGTGATCCTCGCGCCTTTCGCATCACGTCGGCCTTCTGGCGACTCGTGCAGAATGCAGGCCAACAGCATGGGGCTGACGTCATCCTTCTCGACCTCGGCCCCAACCTCGGCGCTATCAATCGTGCTGCTCTCATTGCTTCGGACTTCGTGGTCATTCCGCTGGGGCCCGACCTCTTCTCCCTGCAGGGTCTTCAAAACCTGGGGCCTGCTCTCCGGAGGTGGCGCGACGGATGGAACAAACGGCTCAGCGAGAACCCGGTAGAAACCTTGCTCTTGCCCTCGGGCAGGATCAAGCCCATCGGCTATATCGTCCTTCGTCATTCCATCCGACTCGACCGCCCCGTCAAAGCGTTTGAACGCTGGATCGCACGGATGCCTTCCACCTACGCCGTGGCTGTGCTCGGCCAAGAGAGGCCCGACCCCAAGATGACCATCGACACGGACCGTAACTGCATCGCCAAGCTGAAGGACTATCGCAGCCTCATGCCCCTGGCCCAGGAGGCCCGCAAGCCGATGTTCTTCCTCAAGCCGGCCGACGGTGCGCTGGGTGCCCACACCTACGCCGTCACCGAGGCGTACAAGGACTTCAAGAACGTCGCCACCAAGATCGCCACCAACGCCGGAATCAAGGCTCTCTCATGATCGACCGCCCCCGCCTGATCGAATTCGCCTTCCCACTCAAGCAGGCGTCTCTGGACTCGGTCCACGAGAAGAACGTCAGGCACGGGCATATCTCCACACTTCACATCTGGCCCGCCAGGCGACCGCTGGCGGCGTGTCGGGCGGCTCTGATTGCCACGCTGCTGCCTGATCCGGGAACGCCGGAGAAGCGGCAGGAGCTGCTCGAGAAGATCGGCGGGAAGGTCGTCACTGAGGTTCAGAAGAAAAAGGTTGGTGGCAAAACGATCGAGGTCCTCAAGGAGCGGACCGAGGGGGGTGTCCTGCACTGGGGGAACGAGAACAGCCCCGATATGGACTGGTTCCGTGAGGAGATCAAGAAGGCTTACGGTGGGCGGGCTCCGAGGGTGCTTGACCCGTTCGCCGGGGGCGGCGCGATCCCGCTCGAAGCGATGCGTTTGGGGTGTGAGGCGACCGCGATCGACATCAATCCGGTTGCCTGGTTCATCCTGAAATGCACCCTGGAGTATCCTCAGAAGCTCGCCGGACAGGTCAGACCGCTGCCGAATTTTGCGCTAGAATCACCCGAGTTCATGGAGGCGTTCCTCAAAGGCTCGGGGAAGCTCAGCAAGAAACAGGCGAAAGAGGAGCTGGCACAGTACCAGGGAGGTCTCTTCCCACCTCCTGATGTGGATCTCGCCTGGCACGTCCGGGCTTGGGCCTGGTGGGTTCTCCAGCAGGCTCGGAAGGACCTGGAGCGGTTCTATCCCACGATCGATGGTAAGCCAACCGTTGCCTACCTCTGGGCTCGGACGGTGACGTGCAAGAATTGTCGGGCAACCATTCCCTTGCTCAAGACCCGCTGGCTCTGCAAAAAGGACAACAAGCGGGTCGTCCTGACCATGGAGCCAAACGCCGACAAAACTGGGGTGAGATTCGGCGTTCAGAACGACGTGCCAGTTGTCGGCGGGAACGCGGGGCAGCGGCGTGAGGCCGACAAGCGGGCCGGATCGGGCACCATGTCGCGGGCGGGCGTGACCTGCCCATGCTGCAATTCCCCGAGCATGACGATGGAAGATCTTCGCCTGGAGGGCCGCGCCGGGCGACTGTGCAGCATCATGACCGCCGTTGTCGTCGATGGGCCGAACAGCAAGGAGTACCGCTCCCCTGGCCCCGAGGAAGTCCGGCTGGCGTCCCAGGCCGAAGGCGAGCTGGATCGGGTCTATACCGATGTCCCGTTCGGGCTGCCGGATGAGCCAATCGCCGGGAAGGATGCACTGGGTATTCGCGTCCCCCTCTACGGCCTGGATCGCTGGCGCAAGCTATTCACACCCCGCCAGCTCCTCGCCTTGGGCACTTTCGTCAAGCAGGCTCAAGCGGCGCGGGCAGCAATGCAGGTGCATGGCTATTCAGAAACATGGTCGGAGGCACTGGTCGGATACCTCGCTATGTCATTCGATCGCCTCGCGGACCGGTGCAGCTCACTCTGTCAGCCTGATCCCAGTCCAACTCAAAGCGGCGTTATGCACACGTTTTCCAAGTTCGCCCTACCGATGAACTGGGATTTCATCGAGGGAGTTACCATTTCGGGAGCCAGTGGAGGTTTTTCGGGGGCATCGGAGTGGGTGGCCAAAGTAGTTGAGCAGGGTGAATTTCCCACGACATCCCGTTCTCCCAGCATTGACCAAACCTCAGCCTCGAAGATGAAAGACGAAATCTTCGATCTGATAGTAACTGTCCCACCGTACTACGATGCAATTCCGTATTCCGATCTGATGGATTTCTTTTACATGTGGCTCCGCCGCATGTTGAACGGCTTGAGTCCCGAGATTATTGCCGCCTTCGACGAGCCACTGGCACCGAAGTGGAGTCACGAGAAAAATGACGGTGAGCTGATCGACGATTCAAGTCGCTTCGGTGGGGATATGGATAGATCAAGAGCGGCCTACGAAGACGGAATGTATCAAGTCTTTGTGAACTGCCGTCGTTCGCTTGCGCCCGAAGGCAGATTCGTGATTGTGTTCGCTAACAAACAGCCGGATGCATGGGAAACCCTTGTCACAGCCATCATACGTGCTGGGTTTCTCGTTGACAGTAGCTGGCCGATCCAGACCGAGAGAGTCGCGCGCACCCGCGCCCTGTCCTCTGCCGCACTCTCCTCCTCCGTCTGGCTCGTCTGCAAGAAGCGTCCCGATTCCGCCCGTCCTGGATGGGACAACCGCGTTCTCGACGAGATGCGGCACAACATCCATGCCCGGCTCCGAGACTACTGGGATGCCGGTATCCGGGGCCCAGACTTCGTCTGGGCGGCAACGGGACCGGCAATGGAGGCTTACAGCAAGCACCCGGTTGTCAAGAAGGCGAACGAGCCGGGCAAGCTCATGGAGGTCAGCGAGTTCCTCCGTGCGGTCCGCAGGCTGGTCGTCGATTTCGTGGTCGGGCGGGTCCTGACTGGGGGTGATGAAACCTCCACAAGCGGACTCGATGATGTCACAACTTACTACATCCTTCACCGCCACGACTTCGGTGTGAGCGATGCCCCGGTCGGGCCGTGCATCCTCTATGCAATCTCCTGCAACCTCTCGGACCGCGACCTCGCCGACCGCTTTGAAATCCTCCTGCGAACCGGTGGACTGTCATCAGCGGACGATGACGACGAGGTGGACGAAGAAAAAGAGACCGATGCCGACGCCGAACCCGAGGAGGGAACGGGCAGCATCGTCAAGCTGCGTCCGTGGCATCAGCGGAAACGGAAGTCGATGGGCTATGACATCGAGGGGCACCCCGCTCCGCTCATCGACCAGGTCCACCGTTTGATGCACCTCTGGAAAACGGGCGATGTCGCCAAGGTGGACGACTACCTGGATTCCCGTGGGCTGCGGAAGAACGCCCTCTTCCTCCACCTCTTGCAAGCCCTGATCGAGCTAGCCCGACGCGACGAGCAGCGGGACGAGACGGTCATCCTGGAGAACCTGAGCAATCACCTCCAGGCACGGGGGGTGGCGCCGACTCGGTCGGTCATCCTTCCCGGCTTTGGCGATGATGATCAGAATGAAGCCGGTAGCGAGTGAAGCGGCCATTGACCCCTCGGGAGTTGCGCATCGTGATTGAATCCATCCACCTCAAACGATTCAAGAACTTCCAGGATGCGACTCTCAAACTGGGCCCGCTCACGATCCTCATCGGCGCGAACGCTGCCGGAAAGAGCAATCTCCGCGATGCCTTCCTGTTCCTGCATGGAATTGGCAGGGGTTACACGCTGGCGGAGATCTTCGGGGAGAATTATGTAGGTGGCGAGCGGGTCTGGAGCGGCACCCGAGGCGGTGTGCGCGAAGTCGCCTACCTCGGGTCCGACTCCTTCGAGCTGAGTGTGGAACTGCGGCTCCCTCCGGAGAGGAAGGAGCTTCCACCGATCGAGTACCGTGTCGACGTCTCCGTCGCCGAAGCGGCCGCCAAAGCACCCCGCGTTGTCCATGAGTCCCTGGATTATCCGCTTGTCTTTGGCAAGAGCATTCAAGTCAAAGGTCGAACGGGATTTCGAACCAGCGGACAGGAGGTGGGCCGCGAGGCGAACCTGGACATTTCATTTTCCCCTGAGAGGGGGGCAAGGCGAAAGAGCTCAAGAACTTACCCTCCAACTAAGCCCGTCCTCTACCAGGTCACCGAAGACGAAGAAGGAAACGGCCGCGAAGCAAGAGCACTCTCTCGCTTCGTGCTTCATGAGTTGAGAGGCTTCCGTTTCCTGGACCTGTCGCCCGCCCAGATGCGGATTCCATCTCAGCCCGGACAGACGGTACTCGGCGATCAGGGCGAAAACCTCTCATCCGTTCTGTCCGCGATTATTGCGGATCACTCCAGGAAGGAGGTCCTCCTGGAGTGGGTGCGCAAGCTGACCCCGATGGATGTTGCTGACCTGAGTTTCGACCGAGACGCGGCGGGCCGAATCTTACTGAGACTTGTGGAGAAGGACAAAAGCAGCGTTTCGGCCTTGAGTGCTTCCGACGGCACGCTCCGGTTCCTGGCGATCCTTGCTGCGCTGTTCGGCCCCGAGCCTGCCTCGCTGTACTTCATCGAGGAGATCGAGAACGGCATCCACCCGACGCGGCTCGCTCTGCTAGTCGATCTCATCGAGCATCAGACCAGACGGCGCGGCATTCAGATCGTGGCGACCAGCCATTCGCCTCAGCTCTTGCAGGTGCTGTCCGAGGAATCGTTGAAGTACTGCTCGCTTGTCTATCGGCTTCCCGATCATCCCGACGCCAGGATCAAGCCCATCCTGGAGATCCCCAATGCCCGCCGAGTCATCGGGGAGCAGCCCGTATGGGTGCTGCATGCGTCAAGCTGGTTCGAAGACGTGATGAATTTGACCGAACATGCCAACCCACAACCCATGAATGGGAATCAATCGGCGCCGTGAGCCGGCGAAAACGTCATGAACAACGACGTGAGCTTCAACGTCCTGCTTATCCCCGAGGATCCTGTGAAGGACGGATATGTTCTCAAGCCGATCATCGAGGCGATGATGAGGGCCGCCGGCAAGCCGCAAGCCCGTGTCGATGTCTGCGATGATCCTCGGTTCCGCGGGACGAGCCAGGGGGCGTCCCTCACAACTCCCCAAGACTTCGAGACTTCGGGAATTCGGCAGACACCGTCTGCCGAATTCCGATCAAAGGCGGTCGATGTATCAGCGCGATCGCCCAAGAAACCCCATAGAGCCCAGGAGAAGCCCTCGGGACCGACATTCGTCGTTGTGGCGACCCCCGACTTCCCGTCTCTGGTCGGGGCCTTCCCCCTGTCCTGGTCCCACTACGTCCGGCTGATGTCGGTCGGCAAGCCCCATGCCCGCGCCTTCTACGAGGCCGAGGCGATCCGGGGCGGCTGGTCTGTCAGGCAACTGGCCCGCCAGATCGGCACCCAGTTCTTCGAGCGGGTCTCGGCCTCGAAGCGCCAGGAGGCGATGCTTAGCAGGGGCCGCAAGCCCAAGCCCGAAGATGCCGTCTTGGCCCGTGACGAGGTGCACGATCCCAGCCCTTTGAAGGTGGTTTAACAATCTCGTAAGGCATTTGTGCGTAAGGAATTACGACATCTCTCATAAAGATGCGAATTCGGATCAAGAGAGGATTTCATTTATCTGTTGTCCTGTGTTTGGA
>JBAUOX010001039.1:0-3982 GCA_049579985.1 Isosphaeraceae bacterium
GCTGAAGCGCCTGACCCGGTGGCCCGGCGTGACGGCCTGGCTCGCCTCGAACCGGCCGATGGGCTTCGGCCAGCCGGTCGCTCCCGCAGACGCGTTCACCGCGGCCCTCCGCCGGGGACTGGGCGACGACCTGCATCGGAACAGCCTGGCCGAGTGCCTCAAGCAGCTCCAGCAGGACTCCCGGCTGGGACTGCAGGGCTTCCAGGCCAGGGGCCGAGTGCCTGCGGAGCTCAGCCTCTGGAAAGACCAATTCAACCTCAACATCGAGCCGCCCCGGCCCGAGATGGTACTCCAGGTCGGCCATGCCGACCGGGTCACCGCACTGGCCTGCTCGGCCGACCAGCGCCTGCTTTTCAGCGCGAGCATGGACTCGACGGTGCGCGCCTGGTCGCTCGTCGATGGGGCCTTGCTCCACGTCTGGACCGGCCAGACCGTCGGCGCCACCGCGCTGGGGCTGAACCGCGGCGAGACGCAGTTGGTCATCGGCGGCGGCCGCGGGACGGTGAACGTGGCCGACCTCCGCGATTTCTCGCTCGCGACGACGCCAAGGCCGCCACACGTCAAGCGAGTCGAGCAGATCACGATGCTCCCCGATGGCAACCATTTCATCTCGATCGACCGGGACGGCGCGGCCCTGGGCGACCTTCGAGTCTCACCTCTGGACACCACGCCCTGGCCCGGCCAGGGGCTCATCTGCGTGGACGTTGCCTGCGGCGGGACCCCGGGCAAGGGAACCATCGCCGGAGTATTCACCGATGGCTCGGTGCGGATCTACGACGCCAGGCGGCCCACCGGCGCACCCGTGGACACCCGGGAAGGCCGGCCCACCGCTCTGGCCTGCTCGCCCGACGGCCGCACGCTCGCCCTGGGGTTCAGGACCGGCAAGGTCGTCCTCCGCAACGTCGCCGGCCACGCCGAGACCGAGCACCAGATGGCGGACCACCCGATCCGCAGCCTGGCGATTGCTCCGACCGGATGGATCGCTGTCGGTCACGACCGGGGCCTGCGGCTCGCGGCTCCAGTGGGCGACCCTGCCGCCGGCGAGGCCAGGCGGAAGATGACCGACCTGCTCGACCGGCCGGCCGCGAGCGTCGTCTTCGACGCCAATTACCGTCACCTGGCGGCCTGCACCGCCGGCCTCGGCGGCGTCAGGGTCTGGCGGCTCGAGGGCGACGGCGCCCCACGGACGATCCACGACGACCCCAAGGCCCGGGCCTCGGTCGTGGCACTTACGGCCGAGGGTCGCGTCCTGGTCATCGGCGGGCTCGATGGCAAGATCGAGACCCGGAACCTCGACGCTGATGCTGCACTTCTCCGCGACCGGGCCTGGACCGTCTCCGCCAACCGCGGCAAGGTGGTGCAGATCGACGGGAACCGAGCCCGGAGACGCCTGCTGGTGCTCACCGACGATTTCAAGGCCCAGCTCTGGGATCTCAAGAATCGCACCTGCCGCCGGCTCCCGGGCTCCTGGTCCTCGGCCGTCTTCCTTGAAGACGATAACCTCGCCTTGACCGCCAGCGCCGACGCCCCGCGCGAAGCCGGCAAGGTTGTCCGCGTCCATCACGATCTCGACCGGGCACGGTTCGAGCCTGACTTCCACTTCTTCGCGCGGACCTCCGGCACGTTCAAGGTCCCCGAGTTCCTGGCCTTCGAGGGGCTGACCCGCTCGCCGGACGGCTCCCGAGTCGCCGCGACCGCGGCCGCGTCGCAGCAGCCCCTCGTCTGCGTCTGGGACACGAAGACGGGGAAAATGACTCACTGGCTGAGCGGCCGGGACGATCCGGTCCGCACTCTGGGCTTCTCCGCCGACGCTCGGCGCCTGGTGACGGCCGGTGATAACCCCGGGGCCCAGCTCTGGGACCTTGCCGCCGCGCCGGGCGAGCTCAAGGCTCCCGAGGTCACGTTCCAGGACCCCGGGATCTCCAGTAACGTCACCTGCGTGGCGATCCGACCCGGCACCGAAAAGGTTGTCACCGGGCACAGCGACGGCAAGATCTACCTGTGGTCCCGGAAGCCTGGGCAAGCCCATCCGGTGGTCACACCCCTGGTCCAGGACGTCTTTGGCGGCGCGATCAAGGCGCTCACGTTCACTGGCGGGGGGCGGAACCTGGCGGCGGCCGGCGAGGGCACCAGCCTCTGGCTCGGACCGGTCGAGAAGCAACCCGGGGTGTTCGAGGGCCTCGACGCGCTGCGACCCCACCACTTCGAGCGGATCAACGGCCTGCTCGCCTGGGACGACCCGGGCCTCCTGATCAGCGGCAGCGATGACACCACCGTCCGGTTCTGGGACCTCAACCGCCATGCCCTCTGGGGCACCTTCTCCGCCACCGGCACGACACGAGGCGAAGATGAGAACATCCCGGTCCAGGACCTCGACTGGGTCTTCTTCACGCCCGGCGGGTTCTTCGACTCTTCCGCCTCTGGCGAGGACCTCGTCAAGTTCTGCCGCCGCGACGAGGCAAAGCCCATGGTGGGCTGCAACAAGGAGCTCTTTCGCCGCGGCCTGGGCGGCCTGATGCTCGAGGGGCAAGCACTGGTCTCGACCGGCGAGCCCGCGGATTCGCCCCCCATCTCGATCCTTCAGCCGCTTCGCCCTGACTCCTCGTTACCGGACACCGAGTTGGCGATCACGCTCGGAGACGCCGGCTGGTCCGACGTCACCCTCTTCCACAACGAGCGCCCGGTCGAGACAGGGCTCGAGAAGCGGAAGCCCCCCATCACGATCAAGACCCGGCTGGTGAAGGGAGTGAACCGGTTCGCCGTGACGGCCAGTGGCGAGGGCGTCGGCACCAGCCTCTCCGACCTGGTGGAGGTCACCTACGACGGGTCGATGGACCCCGGCCGGCTGCACATCGTGGCCTTGGGCGTGGGCAGCTACAAGGACGAGCAGCGAAAGCTCAAGTATGCCAAGCCCGACGCATCGCGGATCAGCGAGGTCCTCAGCGCCCGGGGACTCGATGCCTCGGGCAAACCGGGGCTGCGGTGCTTCCTGGCGGACGATGAGGTGACCCCGGAGAAGATCGACGAAACCTTCAGGGAGATTGCCGCGGCCGTGCGGACTCGCCCCCAGGACAAGGTCGTGGTCTTCCTTGCCGGCCATACCGGCGTCTTCAACACCAACCGGTTTTGCCTGCTATTGCCCAAATTCCAGTTCCCGGCGCAGGCGCCCATCGTGGTCGCCGCCCGCGGAGCAGCCCCACCCGCCAACGCCCCGCTCGATCCCGAGGCGGTGCTGCCCTACTCGGTCGTGGCGCTCAACCTGATGCGGCTGAAGGCCCTCGACCGCCTGGTGATCGTGGACGCCTGCCAGGCCGAGGCGATCCTCTCCGATCCGCAGGTCGAAGCGATCCAGGAGTGGATGGAAGTGAACACGCGGAAGTCGCGCACGTCGTACCTGATGGCGGCCCGCCGCGGCGAGCTCGCCTTCGAGGTTGACCCGCTTGGCCACGGCCTGTTCACCTACACCCTGCTCCGCGGCCTGGGCTCACTCGAGCCCGGCAAGGAGCCACGGCAGATCGCCAAGCTGAGCCTCCCCCCCAACGCCGACTTCAACCACGACGGCATCGTGACCACCGCCGAGCTCGACGCCTACGTCAACCAGCACCTGAAAGAGATCGCCGCCGTCTTCCCCGACCTCGTCGCCAGCCGCGAAGCCGAGGAGCTGCCCGGCCGCCCGCGCACCCCCGCAGGCATGCTCGAACAGCACCCCGTCCTCCAGACCTTCGGCACCCCGTTCCCCTTGATCCCTCTCAACTCCCAGCCGCCAGCACAAGCCGCCGGCAATTAATGGATTACAATATCAACACAATCAAACGCTTCGGAATGCGGAATTCGAAATGAATACGAATTGATTCCGCATTCATGTGGAGTGTCACGGTGGGCTGGTGAAAAGTTGGTCTTGCACAAGCTGCGCTATCATCCCGATTTCGTTGCGCCGTTTTCCCCCCCTTGCGAAGGGGGGGTTAGGGGGGGTGGTCCCGGC
>JBAUOX010001040.1:0-3073 GCA_049579985.1 Isosphaeraceae bacterium
GCCAATCCCAAGAAGCTGCGGGTGATTGCCGAGAGCACCAAGAAGACCGACCGCCTGGATGCCCAGGTCCTGACCGAATTCCTGGTCCTGGACATGATCCCCGAGTCCTACCAGCCCACGCCCCGGCTGCGGCAGCACCGGGCCTTGGTCCGCCACCGGCAGTATCTTCAGGGCCGGAATGCAAAATTCTTGGGAACTGCCCGGTTTCCGCGCGTAACTCGTTGAGAATTTCAGCTTTAACACGAATTCTGAGTTTCTGACCGACCTGGACTCCTCGAATTCGAGCCCAGACAATCAATGGGTCCGGCGTGAATTACATCAATCCTGAGATGACGAATCTCAATAAAATCGAGCGGCCTCATCGTGTCGTGGCAGAACTCAGGTAGCACGCTGGTTCTTCACGGCGTGCCTAGCAGGCCGTTCCAGTCCTGGATGTTCGTGTCAAGTACCCGCTTGGTCATCCTCTCCAGGCGCTCGACATCGAGAATTGCCTTGACGGCGCCATGGGTCGCTTCGTCCGGTTCTCCGAAGCGAGTCTCACCAAGCATCAACAGCATCCGCTGCGCCTCACCGACGCGTCCCTCGTTGCGGCCCTCCGTCAAGATCGCCTGGTAGGTCGTCGATTCTCGCATGTTCTGCACTCCCTCCAACAACCGAGACGCGAGCTCTTTCGAGAAGCACAATCCCATGAGTAGATACGTCGCCGTCCAGAGTTTCGCCGCCCGCGGCTCCAGTTCAGCGTTGATCCGCTCGGCCATGTGCCGCACCAGGCCGCGCAGTTCCTCCTCCGCATCCGGGACGTTGGTCAGCGGGGCCAGCGGCACCAAGTTGACCCCGCCGGTCAGGTATGACTCGGGATCTTCCTGCCACAGCCGCACCACCCGGTAATTGTACCGGTTCGTCTGCCAGCCGTCTGGCATCGAGAGCTCAGAGGTGCCGGTCAGGCTGGGAGAGTTGGCATCCGGGCGCAGCAGGACCAGGACGGTGAGTACCGCCAGCCGGTGGCGGTGAAAGAGGGCCGCCTGGCGGAACCAGGTGGTCTCGACCAGGTCCGTCTGGTGGCTCGACTGGACCTCGAAATTGACCAAGTAGGGCTGCGGCCCGCCGACGTGGATCACTTTGTCAGCGGCTGCCGTTAGGGTAGTGATATCCGAGTCGATCACCTCGACCGGCCCGCGCGGCCCGATCCCGAACCCTTCCAGCCAGGCGGCGGGGTCGTCCCAGACCAGCTCTTTCGTGGAGATATCGAAGCGGTTGAAGTCCATAGGACAACTCATTCCTCCTTCGATCCACGCACAACAAAGAATCCCAAGAATCGGCCAGACACCTAACTTCAGATACCAGCCCAGCGAGCCTGGCCATCGTGTGATTTTCGCCTTGATCCGTGTTTCATCCGTGTTTCATCCGTGGCTAAATCATCTTCAAATTCGTTTTCGGCCACGGATGAAACACGGATGGAAACTCAATCGGCATTAACTTCCGTGGCCTGAATCATTAAGCTGTTTGTGAGCTTGGCACAATGATCGGAGGCCCGTTCGTCGTTACACCTTCAACAGAAATCGCTGCTCGCCGATCTGGAAGCGAACGACGGATTCCACTACGATCTGGGACATTCGCAGCCAGAGGCCGTTCTGGGTCCGGTTGTGCTCGGCATACCACGAGCCGTTAGGTGTCCGAAACAGGCGGACGTGCCGCGGTTCGCAGAATGGGTCGTCGGAGCGGCAGATTGAGCAGGTCGGGTCGGCGCCGATCCAGTACTCGGGCTTGACCAGGAGCATCCGGTTGCCGATCTCGTAGCCGATCAGCTCGGCGACAGCCGGGGGGCGGAACGGGCTGGGGCTGCCGTCCCAGCCCTGCGTTGCGCCGGAGACCGCGGGGTCGGCGACCTGGGCGACCGTCGCATCGGCGAGTGCTTGAGGAGAATCGAACCGGTATCGCCCATTGCCGACCAGGAACTCGGCGCGATCGGCCAGGACCGTGCGGCTGACCCGGACGAACGTACCGTGCGTGCTCTGGAGGTCGGTCACGACCCACCGGTGCAGACCGCCGATGGCCTGGAGCGTGATCTCCACGTGACGCGATGAGATCCGCCCGTCGATCGGGATCTTTAGGTCGCCCTCGCTACGGCCGATGACGAATTTTTGATCGCGGATGCGAATCACCTCGCCGTCCAGCTTGCCGTCATCACACACGGTCAGCAGGGCGATCGGCGGGCGCACCGTGGGTCGAAAAAGAGTTGCCGAGGGCCCCTTGTTGGACGTCGGCGGGGCGCTTGGGATTGCGGCGGTCGGAAGTCCTTCCGGCTGACCTTGGCCCTTGAGGCCGGAGATCGCCTGGCGAACCTCCTCATCGGTCTCGATCACGGTGCCGGAACGTTCCACATGTGGGTTCGGCTGCCCGGGTCGCGATGGTTGGGACATGGGGGCGAATTCCTGTCAGAGATGAGACGACCACTACCGAAAACCGGATGGCTGTAATGCGACCTCAACGCTCCCGGATCGCCGAGCGCTTCGGCTTCGGCGTTTGAGCCTTCTTCCGGGACGGGCTCGACATGGGATTTGATTGCACCTGCTTCTCGAGCTGAACCAGTTGCTTCCGCGCGTTCTTGTACTCTTGTGACGGGCCGAGCTTGAGCTTGGCGGAGGAACCGCGATTCAACTCCGTGAGAGCATCCTCAACCCGCTTGTTCTTCACCAGATCGGATCTGTTGATCCAACCGCGCGGCTCGGGCCAACTCATACTCGATCGACGCCCTCTGATTAACGACGTCCACGTAATGGTCGAATGACGACTTGGTCTCTCGGAGTTTTGCGCGAACCTCAGATTCCGCTTCAGGATGTGGGGTCCTCCGTCCTTTATCAGGCTGAGGCTTCTGAGCGACTCACCTGGAGAACCGTCCCCGGCCCGAACATTCGCGGATGCGATGAGGCTCACGAGAGCCAGCAAACCAGCCAACCGTCTCGTATGTGATAAGATCATTGGTTCAGCTTCTCTGGATCGTACAGGATAACCCGACTAATAGAGAAAGGCCAAAAAACAGAGCGACCTGACAGGGAAAATGAGATTATCCCAG
>JBAUOX010001041.1:0-2755 GCA_049579985.1 Isosphaeraceae bacterium
TTCCCAGCGAGGTCAGAACCTGGATGGCCAGGTTTCCCTCGGCCGCGTTGTGGAAGAAGGCGACAACCCGAAGCTTGCTTTCCGGGCTCTTGACGGCACCGGGCCGAACCTGCGGCATTTCCATGGCGCTTTGTATTTCTTTCCGAAGAGTCGATGTTCTGGCTTGGATGGCTGCATCTGCGCTCAGACGCATTCGATTTGAACCAAGTTTGACGCCTTGGTTGCCGTTTCGCAAGGCGGGTGTGCGGCGCACTGTCCCAAGTGCGAACGATGAAGCACGGCAGCAGTGAAGTGGTCAAGTGTGAGGCAGATTTGTTACGATCGTGGATCAGAGCTCTTGCAGGAGAGTCCTCGGCCCATGTGTATACCCCCCGCCGTCGTGACAACGATCGTGCTGCTCGCCGCTCCTCCCTCCCCGCTCGAGCACCTGGGAAGGTTCGACGCGCGCTCGCTTCCGGAAGCTTCGGGAATCGTCAAGAGCCGGCGGCATCCCGGGATCTTCTGGGTCCATAACGACTCGGGAAACCCTCCCGTGCTCTTCGCGATCCGCAGGGACGGCACGATCGTCCGGGAGTTTCGCCTGAGCGTTCCGAACATCGATTGGGAGGACATCGCGGCCGATGATCAGGGCCACCTTTACGTGGGAGACATCGGCAACAACGGGGGCTTGCTGCCGGTTCGGGCCGTTTACCGCATCGACGAACCGGATCCGGGGAAGCCGGCCGGCCAGCCTCTGCGGCCCTCGGTCTCGGCGTTTTATGGCTTTTCCCGGGCGAACCGATTTGACGCCGAGGGCCTGGTTTTCGAGGCGAGCACAGGTTCCGCGATCCTCGTCGCCAAGCGGCTTGACGGCCGCGAGGCCGAGCTGTTCTCAATTCCGCTGAACCCGCCGGCCCCCCTGCTCCGTCCCGCATCGCCCCGGCGCATCGGGACCTTACCAGGATTCGTCGAACCGGCGACCGGCGCCAGCCTCTCGGACGACGGACCGCTCCTGGCGGTCTGCTCGTCGGCCGTGACGAGGGTCTACCGGCGTGGCGGGGACCCTGGCTGGAGCTTGCTTGCCGAGGTGCGCTATGATTCCTTGCCGATCGAAGGGATCACCTGGGATGGACGGGACCTGATCCTCGTGAGCGAGGGTCGGGGCATTGATCGAATTGCCGAGGCGACATGGAGGCGTTCGGCGCGGGGACAAACACCGCGGGACCCGGCTCCCGCGGAGCCACGGTGAATCGTCGAGAGCCTTTTCAGCGGGACGAGATCGGATGTCCGAGACGCAAGACGTGGTCATCGTGGGCGGGGGTGTGATCGGCCTCTCGATCGCCTACGCACTCGCGCGCGATGGGATCACGAGCACGGTCCTGGAGCGCCGCGAGCTCGGCCGCGAGGCCTCGTGGGCCGGCGCCGGCCTGATTGCGCCCACGAGTGAGAACCCTTCGGGTGCACTTCATCCCACCGTGGAGCTGCGGTCCTGGAGCGCCGAGCTGTTCCCACGTTGGTCCGCCGCGCTGCGCGAGGAAACGGGCATTGACAATGGCTATCGCCGGAGCGGCGGGGTCGATGTCGCCTGGACGGTTGCAGAGGAGCATGAGCTCCAAGCCACGGCCGGCCGGTGGCGTGTCGAGGGCATTGTCCATGAGCGGCTGGCTGCCAGCGATTGCCTTCGGGTCGAGCCTGCCCTGAACCCGGAGCTGCGGCTGGTCTACTTTCTGCCCGACCGTGCCCAGGTTCGAAACCCCTGGCACCTGCGCGCCCTGTCGGCGGCCGCGGCCAAGCGCGGTGTCCGGCTCGAGCCCTGGCTCGCCGTCGATCGTCTGGAAACGCGCGGCGACCGCGTCACCGCAGTTCGAACGAGCGCGGGGGTTTTTTCCTGCGGGTGGGTGATCATGGCCGCCGGGCCCTGGTCGGGCCGGCTGCTCGGAGATATCGGCGTACACGCCCCCACCCCGCCCTTGAAAGGCCAGATCGTGCTGCTGCGGCATGATCGACCGCTGCTTTTGCGGATCGTCGAACACGGCAAGAACTACCTTGTCCCGCGCGAGGATGGCCACGTCCTGATCGGTGCGACCGAGGAGAACGCGGGTTTTGACACGCGTCCCACGGCGGCGGCCGTCCGCGACCTGCTCAACGAGGCGCTTGGGCTCTGCCCGGCACTCGGCCAGGCCAGCGTCGAGGCGGTCTGGGCGGGGCTGCGGCCTGGCAGCATCGACACCAAGCCGTACATCGGGGTGGCGCCCGGCTTTCGCAACCTCATCGTCGCCACCGGGCATAAGCGCGCGGGCTTGCAGCTCTCGCCGGCGACTGCCGAGCTGGTCGCCGCCCTCGTCCTGGGCCGGCAGCCTCAGCTTGACCTGGCGCATTTCCGGGTCGATCGCGAGCCTGACCCGGCTGCTGAGACGATTCGGTCATGAACCAATCAGCCGGTCACTCCGGCAGGCTCTGCACAAGCACCTTGGCCGCGGCCGAAAGGCCCAGCGCGTCGCTCCGCTCACCCAGCAGGCAGACCACCGCGCCAGACTCCTGGCGATTCTCCAGGACCTCTCCCCCAGCGTGTAGCTCCAGTCCACTCTCCGAAAGGTAACGGAGAAAGGCCGGGTCTTGATCCATGACGCGGACGACCCGGAACCGCTGCCCACCGGGACATTGAGAGAGCGGTAAACCCTCAGGCTCGGTAAGGGACCCGTCCGCGCGCGGAATCGGGTCTCCGTGCGGATCGACCGTGGGAAAGCCGAGAAAGGCCTCGATCCGGTCGATCAAC
>JBAUOX010001042.1:0-2285 GCA_049579985.1 Isosphaeraceae bacterium
TACATGGGCAAGCCTGGTGACGAGTATGGTGTGGTCTTCAAGGTTCTTCAATTCAAGCAAGGGAAGACGAATCGCCCGCCCGTTCCGCTGGCGAAGTGTCCCTGGTGTGGGGCGGAACTCCAGCCGGATTGCTTCTCAATTCACCCCGATCTCGATAACGCGGAAGAGCTGCGGATCAGTTGCCTTGGTGAGGGCTGCGACTTCACGGGCGATCAGATGCTTCCCGTCCACATGGTGGACGAACCGATCTACAAGCGGCTGCCGAGCTTTCTGATCGCCACGGTCGACAAGTACGCGGCCATGCCCTGGAAAGGCGAGGTCGCCAAGCTGTTCGGTCGCGTCAAGAGTTACAAGCGCGGCGTGGGATTCCTGGGAGATTGTGATGTCGAAACGGGCATCGAGATGGAGTCGTACTTGCCCCCGCCCGAGCTGATCATCCAGGATGAGCTCCACCTGATCTCCGGCCCGCTGGGCACGATCGCGGGATTGTACGAGACGGCCATCGATCACCTGTGCCACGACAGCCAGGGCCGGGCCCCCAAGGTCGTCTCGTCCACGGCCACGGTGCGCCGTGCCACCGAGCAGATCTGCGCCCTCTTCGGGCGAAGCTCCGTGCAGATCTTTCCGCCCCCCGGCCCAGACCGGAAGGATTCGTTCTTTGCCGTGACGGGTCCCGCCAGCCAGGTGCCCGCTCGTCGCTACATTGGCGTCGCCGCTCAGGGCCGCAGCGCGAAGCGGGTCTTGCTGAAGACCTACCTGGCTCTGATGTCAGCCGCCGCCAAGCTGTACAACGAATGCCAGGGGGCGTCGGTTGCCGACAACCCGGCCGACCCCTACATGACGATGCTCGGTTACTTCAGCAGCCTGCGCGAGCTGGGCGGTACGCGCCGGCTGATGGAAGATGAGCTGACCAGCCGCCTGAGCCAGTACGGGAACCGCCGCCGACTCGATGAGCCGGATTCTCCGTTCATCGATCGGAAAATCCGCTACGAGGTCCAGGAACTGACTTCCCGGGTCGGCATGACCGACGTCTCGGCCGCAAAGGATGCCTTGAATCGGATGTTCCGCGAAGATGGCAGCGTGGATGTAGCGCTCGCGACCAACATGATCTCGGTTGGCCTCGACATCCCGCGACTGGGGCTGATGGCCGTCTTCTCCCAACCCAAGATGACCTCGGAATACATTCAGGCGACCTCGCGCGTGGGACGCCGAGCCGATAAGCCAGGTCTGATCGTCACGATCTTCAACATCAATCGCCCTCGAGACCGTTCCCATTACGAGCGATTCGACTTCTTCCACGACACGTTTTACCGCAGCGTGGAAGCGACCAGCGTGACACCTTTCTCTCCCAGGGCGCTCGACCGCGCCTTGTTCGCCGTGACCGCCGCACTCTGTCGGCTGGGGCACGACTTCATGGTCCGTGATCCGGATGCGCACAAGATCCTTCGGTTCAGCCAGCATCTCGACGACGTTTCGCGAGCTGTCGCCGAGCGAGCCCGGTGCCTGGGTGTGCCAGGGATGACGGAAGGTCCACTTGAACAGACCTTCGTCTACGGCAAGGTCCGTGGCCTGCTCGACGAGTGGTTCAAGTATGCGGAAGATCTGGACAGGGAGCGGGTCAGCCTCAATTACACTTCCGACAAGCTGTCGACCACGCGGAAACTGCTGCACGAGATCTTGGATCCTAAGCTAGCGACACTCCCGCAAGTCCGGCAGCAGTTCAAGGCACCCCGATCGATGCGCGACGTGGAGGCCAACGTCGCACTTCTGCCCCGATGGTTCCGGCAGCAGGCTGGGACGATCCGGATCAAGAACGTGAAAACGACGATCTCGGCTCTGCGCCAGAGCCAGATGATCACGACCTACGGCCCCGGGGCGATGATCGACCTGCCGTGGTTTGCAGTCGTGGTCGGAGCGCTGGACTTCTGGGACAAGGGAAGGCGGATCGTCGAGCCGCGTCTGGAAGCCAAGGCCAAGATGATCCTGGATACCGACGCGATCGAGCTGGCCTCACCGCTCGTCCTCGATAGGCTCCCCGAACCGCAGACCAGCAAAGGCGTGGTTGTCTGGCGGTTCCCTGGATGGTCCCTTACCCAGGAGACCAAGACCGAGCGCGATTCGACCGGACGGACATACCAGACGCGCCTGCTGGTTCGCCCAAGCTGGATTGATTCGACGACCGGTTTCTACGAAGGCAACGATTTCCGTGACCCGACCAAGACGCGCTCGTACAGCGTGGTGCCAATCCGTTTCATCCGGGCCTGCAAGAACGGCCACATGGGGGA